>CAZLJI010000001.1:0-125304 GCA_964559565.1 uncultured Ignavibacteriaceae bacterium
TTTCATACAAAAAACCTCATCTGTTTCTCTTCATGCGGTTTAATCCATAAACACTCGGTTCTTGGTTGATGTTTAAACACAGCACCCTTACCTTGTAAGTTGCTTGCTCTCGTTCTACCAGCAGCATAACACACGGTTTGAAAATCTATTCTTTCCCAACTTGCGTTTTCAAGTGGCTTGTAAATCTCGCTAGGATAACCAGATAGAACGGCACTGCCCTTTAAGTTTAAAAGTGCAGTTATAAGATCGTTGTGATCTTGATCTGATAATTCATGTTTATAATCACCAGCTTTTCTCGTACTAGTGATATAAGGTGGATCTAAATAAAAAAGTGTTTCATCCGAATCGTGAGCATCTAAAATCTTTCGCCAGTCGTTATTTTCGATTTGAACTCTTTGTAGCCTAGCGTGAATTTCAGGAAGCATTTTTATACATGAAACCCAGTTTGAAACATCTGCAGACATACCATACCTTGATTCCCCGGCAGAATAACCCCAGCCAGTACTAAAATTACCGCCAAAACTCTGCCTTGCAATCACAAACCATTTAACAACCCTTTCGATCCTATCACTGGTTTCTTTCCATGTTTCTCTGCATTCGTTATAAAGCTGTCTTGAGTATGGCAATACTTCAACCCGTCTTTTGAATTGTTCAAACAAAACAGGATCCGAAAGCACCATAAAAAAATCATACAACGCAGAATCCAAATCATTGTATGTTTCCACATCAACCGGTTTCTTTCCTATCAATATAGACGCGCCTCCGCCAAAGGGCTCTACATACCTTCGATGCTTAATCAATTCGAGAATAGGAATTATTTTAGTTTGCATGTTTCCCTTGCCGCCAAACCAAAATATTGGTGATTTCAAATAGGTCATGGGTATTTTAAAAACACAAAGAATAAACCACTTTTCTTTTAAATTCGTTATACGAATCTAAATGTTCAGACCAATAATCAAAAAGTTTATTTCTTCCAAGAAACTCTATTCCATCGAATAAATATTTCTTGTCGCTCGGCTGTTCTACTAACTCAGATCTAAGACCATGAAACAAAGTGTCTTCAAAATCTAAAATCTGACCAATGCTAAAAACACCTGAATCAACTAAACACATCTTATATGTGCCTTTTCTTCTCGCAGGTGCAGTCTTGTTTTTTACCACTTCAAAACCAAGTTCAACTTGATGTGTTTCTAACAACTTTTCATCGCCTTTTGATTTTCCACCACTCGTCCTTACATCTACAGAAGTGATAAATCTTTGACCTTTTCCTCCTGGACGAGTCTCTTTGTTTCCCCACATAATACCAACGTTTTCTCTAGTTTGATTGATCATCCACACTGTTGGAACATCCCAAACACCAGAAGAAACGCTCTCCTGCCACCTCTTTTGAACCCTTGCATTCCATTTCCTTAACGCCGAATTCATTATTCTTGCGCCAAGACCAACATTATCCTTCGATTGATAAGCTGAATCTTCTAGCTCTTTCGTTGGTGTCATCTGAGCAATGCTATCAATAACCACAATGTCAGCAGCAGAATCAAGGAGTCCTTCTACATTATCTATGCATTTTTCGGATGCTTCTGGCCTGTACAGAATCAACCTTGGAATAATAACACCGAGTCTTTCAGCCCAATCGTTATCCCATGCTCCTTCTGCATCAACCCAAACGCAAATTAAATTCTTTGGTGATTTGCAATCACAAGAAATTACATAACTGTCTACAGCTCCATGATCTATTGTTTCGACTTTACCAGGAACTAGTTTAGCTGGCTTGAAACAACCACCACATGTCCTTTGCGCATTTGCTATCGCACGTAAAAACAATGCTGATTTACCAGTGCTCTCACTTCCAAATACACCAGAAAACCTTCCGATTGGCCACCCTCCACCTAGCGCGATATCTAAAGGCAATATACCGCTAGATATCCTTGGAATGGCAAAATTTGAAACCATATCAGCAGTCATAAGAGAATTTCCATGCTTGCTAGCAAACATTTCATTCATACTTTTTATCGAGCTAATCCTTGATGAAAGATCACTTCCAGGTAAACCGCTATCCTTTTTTGCTTTTTTCTTTTTCTTTTCATCTTCATTAGAAGATGTTTGGTCAACTAGCTCTTCTGATTCTATTGGTTCGTCTTCTACAATCGGTTTTGGTTTTCTTCCACGCGGCATCTATTTTGTCTCCATGTTTCTTTTCATGTTCACAATAGAAATCACTTCGCTCGTAATTAAATCATCTATCTTCTTTGAAATCTCTAATACTGTTTCCTGTTCTTCTTCTACATAGCAAGGACGCATCCAATAAACACCTATAGTTGCACTTTCATAATCGCCTAAATTTTTAGTTATCTTTTTATTAATTCCTATGCTGCTAGGATTAGTTTGAAACACATGGACCGTAATAGTATCCTCTGTCTCTTCTTGCATCACTGTTCTTCCCGAAGAAACATGTTTTTTTGTTACTATTACTTTTTCAGGAACATGAAACTCAGTCTTGCACATACATCCATTTTGTTTTGTGCCGATCTGAGATTTTGGCCTTCCACGTCTTTTTTGTTTTGCTTCCTTTTGCCCTATATTTTGATCCGTGTTCCTTGCTTCACTCTTCTTGGGCCTTCCACGTCTCTTTGTTTTAACTTCTTCTTTTTTTGGCCTTCCAGGTCTCTTTTTTTCTATAAGAGGCAAACTAGGAACATCTGGTCTTAACTTCGGCCTTCCTCTTTTTTTAGAAACGACAACACTAGGTTCATTAACAAGAACTACTGCCTTTGGTGGTCTCCCTCTTCTCTTTTTTTCGCTCACAGTCAAATCAGACATTTTTATCTCCTGTAAACCCCTTCAATAGGTTTTTTTCTCGCTCCCATGTTTTTATCAATTCTTCGTTCTGAAACATTTCTATTTTTACCCGATCTTGTTTCATGCTGTTTACTACAGATAAAATCATATCATCGGTAAAAACAGGTCGTCCCGCTAACATCGGAGGTTCTGGCAACCATTTATCATCGAGCCACTTCCATGCTGTCATGGTAGTCTTATTCGCTCTATTAGCAAAAACATCAA
This sequence comes from uncultured Ignavibacteriaceae bacterium, assembly GCA_964559565.1. GTDB lineage: Bacteria > Bacteroidota > Ignavibacteria > Ignavibacteriales > Ignavibacteriaceae > IGN2. The sequence goes on from CAZLJI010000001.1 coordinate 3,064, forward strand.
TACCATGCACCACGCACCCGGGTGCGACTTGCAATGAAACGGCATCAATATATTTACATACACCTTTCCATCCAAGCGAGCGAAACGATGCATACCACAATGCTCTTAGTTTTTCACATTTTTCTAGAGAAGGACCATCGCCATAAATACCTATTGCAGATCTAACCATGTATTCAGTATAAAATCTAGCCTTGCCAACACGAATAGGCGAGTTTGGGAAAAGCCCTCTTCGTTGCCAACCATCACATGTTTTAACCGATATTCCAAGTCTTTCGGCTAAAACAGGAAAGCTCCAAACAAGCTCTATTCTTCCGCCTTTGCACACGATTACCCTTGCAAGACTCCACGATCTACGATTTTCCTTCTTTTTCTTTTCTTGTCTTGATCTGTAATTAGCAGAACGTTCTTTCTGCTTTAGTCTGTACTCTTCATCGGTGCGATATTTTTCTTTTCTCTTTTGTAAAAGAGATTTTTTATTCTCTTCGTACCAATCAGAAAACGTTCTGGCCATCTTTCACCAAAATAATCCCTAGGTTTCAAAGTGGCATGCACCTATCCACAATAGAAACAAAGGGATCAATAACTGGTTAATAATAATTTGTGTTTTTCTGTTCTCGTTCGCGAAGAGATGCTTGTTCGTCAAAAATATCTCCTCCTTTAGAATTAGCACGAGAAAGAACTCTTTTCATTTCTTCGTTGCTTAAAGGAGCTAGAATCTTTTCATAGTTGTATGGTTCTGGAACGTGGGATCTACCTTCTTTGTCTTTCCAATAAAAATCCTTGTCCGCAAGCGTCACCTTCCCATCCACAAACTCAATGTTTTCGTGTTTAACGTAAACAAAATCACTTCCCTCGCTTGGAGATTTATTACTGGTTCGCTTGATATGCATCCTAGCACCAACCAACCCAACAATAGGCTTGCCTTCTGTTTTCTGCGTCTCCTTTAACCTATTGCTCCTATCTTTCAAAATCTTCATTGCATCCATTTTTGCTGCAAAAAGTTTTCTAGTGTTTTTTATTACGACGCCTTCACGGTTCGTCCATTCAGAGCAATCAATGACAGTGTAGAAGCCAACGTAATACCTTCTCACGTCTTCGAGACACATCCTACAACTAGGATCTTCACCAACACCTGATCGACAAGTGAATTGATTGTTTTTGAATATCTTATTTCCCTCTTTGTCATACATGACAACTGCATGCTCATAAATCTTCACCGGGTTATCATCTAAAAAAATTACATCTTTTCCATTTGGCCTTTCAAAATCAGAAACCCATACCCAAAATCTATCTGGTCGATATTTTCTATCCCTTTCATCTTTTAATTTTTTTTCTTCTTCTTCTAGATTTCCGTAACCACGATTGAACCAAGACATATGTCACCTTTCCTTTGTTTTGCCTTTGTAGTTGTGTTTTGTTTTTGCACCACGGTTTGATTCGTGAACTTGTAAATCATTATTAAAAGTTAGTCAAGGATTATTTCAGCATTAGAAATAGACTCCTCGATTTCTGTCTTCGTCATGTCTCCTGGATCTTTTTTTCCTTCTTTAATCTTAGCCCAAAATACAGGAATAAATCCCCCTACTGTATTTTGCAGTCGCTTCCTGCAATCGTTTCCATGGTCATCGTTGTCAAACATAGCATACACTTTTTCGCTGTAAGAAATAATCTTCTTCATTTGATCCATGGTTGGATAAGATCCCATAATCGCAACCGCTGAAAATCCAGCACTCCAAACTTTGATTGCGTCAAAATGACCTTCGGTGATTACAAGCTCTTTGTTTTTGATCAAATGCTCGCCGAATAAATACCTGCCTTTTTCAAACCGAACAAAATCATCTTCTCGCGAATGATCTATCCATGGACGCAAAATATTATCACGTGTATCCCAGCTATAATGAGCATACTTTATTTTGTGGTCTACTACAGATCTACCGGACAGTCCAACTAAAGCCCCATCTCTTTTTCGTACCGGAAGAGTTGTTCTCATATTAAATGCATCATACCCTATCTCCCACACCTTTACGGTATGCAAGTTAATGTCCCTATTAAGAACGCTGTTGTGCACAACCCCACTAAACTTGTCTAATAAAAATTCTGGAATACTCTTCTCTTCTTCACGATTAGGTTTTTTAAATCTATTCCAATCATCGTTTTCGCCTATTAAAATAGACTCGCATAACTCGCTATATCCTTTGCTTCTCGCTAAAAATTCTAGTGTTCCTGATTCATGGCAAGCATGACAAAAATAAGGACTAATTGAATCAGAAGAAGTTTTTGCGTAAAATGACGGCCTCTTATCTATTCCTTTTTTGTGGTTGGATTCAAACGGACATGTAGAATAAATTTCATCTCCTATGAATTTTATCTTCCTGCAATTTAGCTTCTCTAAAAGCTGTACTGAATGATCTTTGTTCATTGTTCATCGCTTTGTCTTTACCCACGCGCCTAACAACTCCATAAAAAAATCATCCGTTATCGCTACCCATGCATTGCTTTGTAATTCTTCTCCAGCCCTACGTCTAAACGAAGATCCGGCGTTATCAAATCCAAAAAACAATGCCGGTTTCTTTCCTTGTGCAATAGCTTGAGATTCTACTTTGCTTAACCAGTCTACGCTAACACTAATTGATTGCTTACTAGTTACTTTACACTCGGCAAGAAGAAACTCTCCTTGCACATCTCCCTTGATTGCCTTTGATCCAGAAGCCGGTGTATTTCTGGCCCTCTTGTCTATTTTGCTTATTTTTTTTCGTACTCTATTTTCCTGGTTTTTAGAAATGTCGTTATCGTTTTTTATGGTCCACTTTGGCACCGGATTGTAGTTTGGCTCTTTCATTGGCTTCTACCTTTCAAATAACATGTCTAATCTTATCCTTTATTTCACGACAATATGTAAGTAGTTCATCTTTGTTCATTTTGTTTCAACCGCGTAATAGATTCAGCAATTAAAGAAAAGTCTTTCTCTAGATCTTTGATTCGATCATAGATCCCAATTACGTTTTTTTCTCTGTAAATCAATTCCCTTCCGAGTTCTAAATACTCTGCCAATTGTTTTCCATTATATGTCTGGATGCATATTCCACTTTTTTCCTGAAACTCGCTAACCGACTTGCGCAGATCGCTCAGGGCTCTCGCGCTAATATCTCCGGTTGTAACGCTTTTCTTTCCACGTTCAAATCCATCTCTTAAGCTTTGAGCGATACTTTTATTCACTTCATCCAAATTAAATTTTTCTTTGTATTCATTTTCGATAGTGTCACGAACCCTGCGAAGCATGGAAACAAAAAGGCCAATGCTCACTGGCTTTTTTTCTTCGTTTTGTAAAGCTTGTTTGTAAATACGTGACTCGCCTTTTTCGTTCACAAAAATTATTCCCCACGGCGCTGGGATTTCCTCTTTTTTTATCATCCCTTTTGGGCAAGCGATAAACCATCGATCACAATATTGAAAAAACTCGTTTGACTTACTAGGGTCATCCATTTCTTTTAAAAGATCACCACGGGCGACTTTTATTTCAATACCATGTATTGCATAACCCATACTTGGAAAAGCATTCACCGCAATACAATCTGCAAAACGCTTCAATTTGCTCCCGGTATCATTCGAAACCTCGTTCATAAAAATCCACTCAGGATAAGAATACCTAGAGTGTAAAATTTTATTTATTTCAGTAGCATTCATTTTTTCACTCTAATATCCTTAGAATAAATCCACCTTATCGCTTTTTGATGAATTGTTTTGAAAGCTTGAAAAAGCTTCATCGCTGAATTCTTCTATTGCAATATTTGTTTCAGAAAATAGCATTCTCTGAAAATCCCATCTTATCAAAATATCGTCTTTCACATGACCATCTCTTATCTTTAATGGCCTTATTCCCATTTCTCTTTCACTTCTCATTTCTTCTGTTTGGATTAACGCTAAAACTATATCGCTGTTCCATGCAAGTACGTCTGATATTCCAATGTTCTCTAATCTGATTGTTGATGGATCGTTCATATCTACTTCACGATTGAATTGGTGTGATGCAATAATTGGAACATTGTATTGAAGTGAAATTCTCTTTAATTGGTCTGCTGTATTTGATACCATTGAATGTCTATCCTTTCCGCCGGATGTAATAAGATACATTCCATCAAGAAACACAATGTCCGGTCTACTCGTCGCAATCGCTTCTTCAACTCCATCTATAGTAGAATCGAATCCGTCCCCTGTTATATCTATCCCACCATCCTTCTGAAGAGATTCTAGTTTAGAGAAAAAAGTAGGTTCTGCTAAATCACTCAAACGACCGTTCCAAATATCGTCATAACTATATCCAAGCTCTAAAGCGCAATACCTGGATGCAATAGGCACCTTTCCCATTTCAGCGCTAACAAAAAGAGGTAGATATCCATGGTCTCTACAATACTTTGCCATAATCAGAAGGCACCATGTTTTTCCTACCCCAGTTCTTGCTACCACTAAAACCAATTGTCCAGGCTGAAACCCAAACGTCATATCGTTAAGAGATCCCCACGGGGATGGTATTCCTGAAACTCCGTTCTTTGCATCAATATATCTTTGCCTTACTTGCTCGGTGAAATCAAACATACCAGAAACCTTTTGATTTCCAAGGTTGGCTTGTCTTGATTCCTTGAGATAGTTATTTAAAATTAAATGGCCTTCTTTTGGATTCCGATCTCCAAGCGTTTTGTTCAAATGCTTCAGAACATCTTTTTGCATAATCCAAAGCTGTCTGTTTTTTATTTCATCAATATAAACAGTAAACTTATCTTCGTTCTTTTGACTTATATCAATATTTACGCCGGTTTTTTCAAAAACAAAGGAAGGAGAAGGAACGTCCCCGTGCTCACGCGAATGATTAACTATGAACGAAAAAACGTTTCTGTATTTTTCGTCTATAATAAGATTTTCTGTAATAGAAGCAGATTGCACTTGTAAAAGCGCTTTCCTGCCTCCGTCTAAAATTCCACGTACCAAACATGCATCTAAATCCATTGCCTACCTCGAAAAGAATTTTGATATCCGCTCTTCTTTTTCTTGCCTGTAGTCATATCCGCTTATACATATAGGCTGGCAACATTCCCTCAATATCTCGATAAAACTACCATGATACAAATTAGAAAAACTTTCATCGGTAACACAAAAATTAGTAGTAAAAATAGTTGGCAATCTATTATCGGATCTCTCCCTGAAAAGATTATGCAAAAAATTAGAAGAGTATCCACTATCAGCTCTATACTCTTTTCCTATGTCATCGATCCCAAGAAAATCTACTCGACATGCGTGCTCTGTAAGTCTTAAGTTTGGAACAAATTCAATTCTATTGATATCCGCTAAACGCAATTGCTCTGCACGAACAAACAAACATGTATATCCCCATCTCCTGGCTTCCATAAGCACCATGGACATAATAGAAGTTTTTCCGCTTCCATTATTCCCCCATAAGCCAAGACCTATGTTCTCTTCATACATTTCTCTTATGTTTTCAAGATAAGAAAAAATGAATTTTTTGTGTTCGCTTTTTTCTGGTTTTATGTTCTCCGGTTTTGAATCCCAAAAGTTTCTTGGGATCCACATCCTAGTTAAATCTTCTTTTTCTAATTTCCGCCGCGTCCTATCTCCAGCCAATTTTCGGGGCTTTACTGGCCGCAACTGCATCGTATTCACCTTCTTTTAATTTTTCCTTTAAAGTCTTTTTGCCTATTCTTTTTCCTGTTTCAGCTTCCACAAACAAAGTTTTCCTAATTCGATACATCAACTGAACAGAAGGTGCCTCAGATAATCTCATTCTTGTAACAAGGTCATCCCAGTGAAGGAAAAAATAATCAATGGTATTTTTCACCCTTTCATGTCCATACGAAGCCACCAAATCCTTGATCATTTTTTTCTCTTTCATGTTCCATGGCTCAGACACCGAAACATGCATTGTCTCTCTAAACCCAGCACTCCATCTTGTTTCGAGCGAAGAACTAGCGCCCGTCCTGCTTTTCTTAGATACGCTCTTAGTTTGATCTTTTTTTATTTTTTCTGCTATAAACTCTTTTCTTTTCTGTACTTCTCTTTTTCTAATTTCAGCTTCTTTTGATTTTGCCTTGGCTTTTTCCATAGCATCAAATGCATTCTTGTTTCTATCTTGGTAGCTTTCATCAACAAAATATTCAGGCTCATAGCCACAAGAATTACCACCCATAAGATTATCGAGGTACTCCCTTTCCGCCTTCGCCTCATCTACCTCGTTAACAACTTCATCTTCTATTCCAACACAAACTCTTTTTGCTTCTTCAGAAAACCTATTTCTATTATTTTCATCACCATAAACATCATGTAACGGCGTAATGTAATAAACATTCGTTTTCCCCATTCCACGTTGTTCTACCGTGATCAATCCAAAATCTTTTAACTGTTTTATTTGATTGTAAACTGATTGTCTTGACACGTTTCTATTTTTAGCAAGACGATCTAGTCCTGGATAACATTTTTTGTTTTGCCTAGCAAACCATAGCAACTCACAATACATAACCTTTGCATGATCTGTTAGTCGGCTATCTCGCATTACAACAGCCGGGAACATCGAAAAACCAGATTTATCTATATCACTATAAAAAGCTACCATAATCTCACCTGCCTTATTTTTGTGGTGACTTACCAGTCAAAAATTTCATCTCCTCCCGTTGATCCGCAACCGCATCATCGAATTCTTTTTTTTGAAATTCAACTAACTTTGATGACCGCACACGAACGCCCATTGCACATTCGCTGCAATAATAAATCTTAAATTTCTTTGATCCTGATTTGCCTGGAGAAATTTGTACTGTGATAACTACTGCATTCTTGATTTGAACTCTCTTATCACATATCGGACACGTGAGAAAACATTCACGCATTTTAGGAGCACACTCGCCACACCTACCCTTCCAGTTTTCGGTTGGACCAATAGAAAAAGATTGTCCGCATATATCGCACTTCTTTTTTTTCTGTTTCATCCTTCGGTTAATATACGCTTGCCTTGATTCTGTCTTTCCTGAATCTGGCGCTCCACCACCTTCTCGTTCAGGCAAACTTCGCATATGTAATTCTTCTTTTGATCTTCCGTTAGAAAATTCTGAAAAAAGAGTGTTTCGTGGCCGCACGTCTTGCATACTACTGAATCGTTTCCCATCTTGCCCTCCGTTTGCTATAGCCATGATTCACCTTCCGCGATCCTGATAAAACTTTTACATTCATCACAAAACCCATTCTTCCACGTGGAAGGCCAACCAGGCGGATTTTTACTTGATGCGCACCTGGATTCGTTTTGAATCCATTTTGCATAAGTAATATTATCATAATACCGATTCAAACAAGAACACGTATAAACTTTCAAAGATGGATTTGTTTTTGTGTCCATCTGAAGCAAAGAATTTTTCTTTTCTGCGGATGTGAAATATTTTGAGTTTAACTTCTTTCCGCTAAGCTTTGCGTCTTCTAACATGCTGTCTGTTACACATACAATCCGTTTTAGGAAAGCTATTGTAAAACCACCTTCTGTTGCTTCTACACTGAATACACCGTCGTTCTTGCTAGCATTCACGGAAACAAAATCACCTTTTTCAAATCTGAAAACATGTACATCACCAATTGATTCTTTGAAAAAATCAACCGACTCTTCTTCATGATGGATTTTTCCTTTACCGTTTCCACCTTGTGTTTCCATGTTTAATACTCTCTTGGTAATTGTTTCTTTAAAACATCCATGATGTAATTTTTTACCGCGCTGTTCAATCCATCTTCTTCTTTTTTCATGAATCCAGAATGTTCCTCACATGGAATGAACCACAAATCTTCTTCAATCCCAAATGTGCAAAAAGCGTTGCATCCACATTTCCAATTGTATTCACGTGCTACCCAGTGTTTGCCGTTGTCTCTAGAAATGCGCAATGCAAACGAATCCCAAAATCCTATCGCTTCGTTTACGTCTTTAACGTGCATCCTGTACTTCTTCTTGCTTTGATTGGTTAAGCATTTCTAAAACAGAATTTCCGGCCATTGTCAAATCAAATGGATTCTTCGGTCTTTCGTCTTCTAGATATTTTAAAATCTCATCCGCACTTGATTCTTTGGTTAGTTTTTCTTGTTCAAGTAGTCTTGCTAAAATCATGGTGTCAAAATCAAACATGGTTCTCGTAATTGCTAATCTGATATCGTTTGGAGTGTTCATGGATTTCATCTTGCTTACGACGTACACATACGATGCTATCGCTTTTGCGTATAAAGATATTGATTCGTGCTTGATGTATTCTTCGAGTGTAATGCTTTGTATCTTGCCTATATCGTCCCCCATGCATTTCTTGCAAAGATCTAAAGAGCAAACAAATTGCACAAGCGTCTTTGTTTCTTCTTCGCTTCCCATGTACATGCCAACCGGAAAAGTATCGCATACTATTGGCTTTGAGTTTCCAAGTATGCAATAAAATCTTGGCTTGTTGTTTATTTTCCAAAATCCACTTTCAGGAAGTACCCCATCTAAGATTTTTTCGTTTTGTTTTTTTGTTATCTTCGTTTTGTCAAAAACTAAAAACGGACAATGCATTGCAGCCTTGTTTGAAGTCTCGCCTTTATACGAGATGTATGGAACCATCTTCAATCCACACATTGGAAGATTCTCTGCCGAACTTAAACCTAAAAACGCAATGCCACGTTTGGAATCAAATAGATCACCCGTACTGAATATTCTGTATCTTGCTAGTGGCTTATCTACTGAACAAAAAATTCGCCATAAATCAAACGGAATCAATCCAGAACTGGAAACTGAAAATCCTTTTCTTTCGTTTCCAGACCAACAACACCTTCCAGAATGACCACACAAATGGGGGATCGTCTCGTTTGGAAGAATAAGATTTATTCCATGTCTATTTTTCTTCACCGTCTTTTTCATTGTCTTCTTCAAACCCGTCTAAATAGCATTCTGCATGATATAATTGGCTTCCAAGTGGAACTATTGTTTCTCCACGAATCAAGGATGCACTTATCTCTACATACTCAACCAAGGAAATTGGCTTATCACAAACTGAACACACTGGTGTACTTTTAGCCTTCAAGAAGTTTGCCTCCAAAACAAACTTTGAAAAGTTTCAAAGGTCGCCCAAGTGAAAAACGGAATACACCAGACACTGGCATCAAGTCAAGAGACAATCCAAAAAAAAACGCGCCAAAAAACATTTTGCCGGGGTTTTCAAAAAAACCTTTTTCTGGCCGAAGAGTTTTAGTTCTTTTGTTCAGCTCCTTGCTAAAGACCAGATCCTTTGCCTTAGACTAACTCCTCTGTTATGCCTTAGCCAGCTTATTGGTTTACGTTTTATGCCTTTAGACTAGGACAATATATATTATATATACTTATATACTTAATTCTTTATATATTAATCTTTATATATTTATGTAAAACGGCTTTTACAACACAAAATAGCCAACTTTACACATGATTCCAGTGTGGGTTTTACAAGCCTTTTTGTTTCGTTTGGAAGAATACAGTTAAAAACCAAACGTCAGATTATCTCCTCCAACGTCTGGAAGTTCTTTGTAAATCTTTCCGTCCAGCGAATTCTTGTTGAAAACATCTTCCAGTTTGGTTTTTTCATCCGTCTTCGATCCAATCTGCTTTAAGAAAAATGGAATTTTTGCTTTCGCTGTTTGGTCTCTTAAACTCCTTAGCCAGTCCAGCTTGCATACCCTAGCATCAGGTCCATTCTCACCTCCTGCTATAAGCCAGTTGATCCCAGTCAAATCTAACTCGATAGGCGAAACGAGAGGCTCACAGGAAACGAATTTCACCTCTGCCGGTACCCGGCGTAGCAAATCCATCCTAGATACGTTTTCTTGCGATTCTACGGTCACTCCAACCCATATGTTTTTTCCGAATCTAAGATCTTTCACCATGGCCAAAAGTCTATCTGGTCTCTTGGTAAGAATCTGAAAAGTATGATTCTTACTACTGTTCATAACTCGGAACAATCGTATAATGTCGTTATCGAGAAAAGCATCGTGAAATACATCTGACATGCTGCATACAAAGACCATTCTTCTTTTCTTCCAAGTTAAAGGATCTTCTATTTCGTCATGATGCACTGTAGGAGCAAATCCGTTTTTATATTTTTCAATTCCTCTTCTTTTCAAAGATAAAGCTATTCTTTTTGCGTAACAGTTTTTGCATCCTTCGCTTACTGGGGTACAGCCTGTAAACGGGTTCCATGTATGTTCGGTCCAATCAATTTTTGTTTTTCCCATTTTTTCCTCTTGACAGATTGCGTTTGGCATTATATGCATCCACCTGCAACCCGAAGCGGGTTTCCCCAACCTGCAAAACGAGTTTTGATAAGCGCCAGTTTATCAACGTTTTATCGGGTAAGCTCAAGTATAGTCCACTCGAAACTATCGCGATAGCACCACGAAAGTTTCGGTGGCTATTTTTGGTACTAGTTATTGTTTTTGCAGTTCGGATGCACCCCAGTACAAAAGACCGCCGGTTAAAGCAGTAGCAAATATTCCTATAATTAGTCCTACGGTGAACTTATTCCTCGTCCACCAAGAATTATTTTGATCTTTTAATCTGTTTATTTCTTTGTCAGCATCTTCTAATTGTTTGTCTGCTACTGCTAAAACAGTTTTAGCTAATCTTCTGTTCACTTCCGCAATACCGTGTAGCTCGTCATAACTAATTCTAAGTAAGGCCGCATCCGATGCGCGTTCCTCGGTAATCAATATTCCGCGAAAAGGAGCAGGTTGATTTTTTTCAACTGGAACTACAGTTCCTTCTTTCCAATTTTTCTTTTCGTGTTTTTTTGGAACCTCATACATATCAGATGTATTATCGTAAATTGGTTTTCGTTTTGTGTCCTGTACCTGCGTTACACAAGAACAAAAAAAAGAAAAAAGAATTAAAATAGAAATCTTTTTTGATTTGAATTTAGAGATCATTTATTCCTCCTTGATATCAAGGGAAAGGTTTACTGCGTTGCCACTTCGTCTTTCAATGTCACTTTGTTTTTTGTCTAATTCATCTTCTTTGTTTTTTTCTGGTTTTGAAAAAAGTGATTGGATTAAATTATTTTCTACAAGAGAGCCGGTATTTAAATCTGGAACGTATTTGTTTTCTAATTTTCTTGAGTTACATAGTTTTTCATATAGCATTTCTTTTTCTAAAGAGCTTTTTTCTATTCTATTTATTATCGCTGTTTCTTCTTGTTTTAACCTATGCATCATTTGTGCAATTTCAGCTAATCTTATTTTTTCCTCGAACTCACGTCCTTGTACTTCTATTATTTCCCCTATTTCAGCATCCGTTAATTGTAAATCTTTTTCCATGATTAAATAGCAAGTGTTACAGGTTGCCTTAACCTGAATTCAAAGTTTTCTAATAGCTGATATCTTTTTGCTCCAGAAACAATTTCAATAACTGCGTCTGCATTATAATTTCCATGATCAAGCGTAGCCGTATCGGTTGGAATAATATAAAACTCTATGATTCTGTTTGGTCCATCAATTATTTTTGCTTGTAAATCTGAACCGCCATTGTTTGCACTTTTTTTAATAATGACGGCATCGTCATCTTCATCGGTAATTTCTTTTTTCACCGAAAACCAAAGCTTTGATCCAGTGATATCACCAACGTCTGTGCTAATGGTTACTCTAAGCGTTCTGTGTCTACCCTTGTAAATAGTAACACCTTCGGCACATACGCATGTTGGTTGATATTGTAAGTCGGCCATTTTTGCACCTATAAACAAGTAAAGCTAAGATCAACGGTGAAATTCTCTTCCGCTAATGTTCCGGTCGCTCCATCCAACAACTGTAATTCTACCGTTAACCCTTCTGTTGTTAATACTGATTGCATTTGCTCTATTTCTAGAGCTTGTACAATTATAACATCTACTTCGGATAAAGAGGTATCAAAACCTGTAAACTGTTCTCTGTAAATAGCTGCCATGGGGACGAGCTTCCCCATAGTAGTGAAGGCAATGCTCATGTCGGATTATCCAATACTTGTAAAAACGTCTTGTATTGGTTTATCCCTTCCCATTCTGCTACATAGATGTAGGTTGCAATCGGAACTGGATCTGGCGGTGATGTTCCACCGTCCGTTGCCATTTCAACATCATCTTTGCTGTTAAATAGTCTTATCCTAGCAGAAACTAATTGTCCGTTTTCATCATATTCAGTTTCGTCAATAAACATGTTTTCGTGGACAAGACCAAGAACACGCTTAACCATGTTGTATATATCTTCAATTTTGGAAGCTAGAACAACGTCGTATTCACCATCACGCCATTGCATGTAATCTTCGTTTCCAACCACAACCATCCAAAATCCAGTAGAGTTAGGGGTAAACCTAAACCTGTATTCACCATTCGATATCTCGGAAATAATGAAAGGATAAGCAGATTGAACAATCCCGTTCTTGTAAATAGTAACATCAAAATCAGCTTGAATTAAACCGCTAATCCTAGAATAACCATCAAAACCATAAACTGGGAATTGATCTGTAACCTCTAAATCAACAACAACTTCTCTAGACATACAAAAAAATTATATGAATCAGCTAACATAGTCAAGGCATGTTTTTTGTTACGTCAAGGATTGAAAAATATTTTGATGACTCCATGTAACTAAGCAAATCTCCTGGAGTTATTAACTCTGGGTCTTTGTCCATTGCATCGCTAACACCACTAGATTGAATAATTCTAATAACCGCCTCGGAGCATGCTAATTTGTTTGGGCTGTTGCCTGGATGCCTCCATAGCCGTTTGAACCATCTTTTTAATGCATGCCATACCATAAACTTAATATCGTATTCACTTCCAAGCTTTTTTGATATTTCTTTAATGCCTGACTCAAGTGATTCGCTGCATACGAAAGCCCAAATCTTTAAACCTTTTCCAATTATTTTTTTCCATTGGTTGAATGGTAGTATCCTATATCCCTTGTAACTAGCTTCCATGACCATTCTTTGGTCTAGTGTTTCGTCAAAATAACTTATCCATGCATGGCTTGCTTTTTGCTTAGTAAAAAATCTAATTATCCATGCAAGAAATGTTCTTGTAGTACTAACCCCTATTATTATCTTTTTGTCCATTCAATTTTACCTTGTATTAAGTCTAAAACACATTAACCATCCACTTATCTTTCCAGATGAAGCCGTCTCCTTAAACCCTTTTAGTCGTAATTTCCAATTTGGATGAATCCATTCAACCTTATATGCATCAATAGCAAAAACACCCATTGGACTCCCACATGGCATGTTTTTTAAGAAAAATGATTCTAGTTGAAAATCAAATAAATCATGCGTTCCTGTTCCTGATGGTGATGCAATTGATACTTTTCCGGTGCTTCTGCATATATTCCAATAACCAGTGTTAGCATCGTTTGGAATGGGGACAACTGTTCCAAAATCATTTTCGCCATCACCAAGATCTATATTATAACTGCCATTACCAGCAGCAGGAACAATGATATTCATTCCGCTGCCTATTGAAACCTTGTTTGCGTTCCCATTTCCTTGTGCTGATTCTGAAGGTGTTGCATTCATTATCACGCTAAATGAAAACCTGTCATTAGCACTAAAATTATCCACAGGCTTCCAGTTTAATTCTCCATCATGCACTTCTACTGGTTCAATGAATTGCATATCAACATAAACAATTTCAGGATTTCCCTCAGACCCCGTTCCGCTAAAAGATATTAAAATTTTTTGTCCATCTCCCCTTGTCCCGTTTTGTATGTCATCACCAGCACCGGAAAACCATGTTGCCCATCCCTCCGTACATGGATTCAATATAACAACTTGCTTTCCGTCTCGTATCGTTCCTTCTGTTCTAACAGGCATCTAAACTTCCTTTATCGCTTGTACTGAGCATTTAAAATAATCAATACCACTAGAAAGGTTATCTCTTATAACCACACCAACATGATCTGACGTATTCTTGGTTAAACGAATAGCACCTCCGAATACAACGCTACTCTGAATAACATCTTTGTTCGCTATAAGTAGATTAAAGCCGCCTATTGATGCCGAATGAAGAAAACATTCGTTTTGTGTTATATTGTATAAATCACCAGTGTTTCCACCGGCGGTTATCTGAACTAACACGCCATTAGTTAGTTTGCTTAATCCTGCAAAACTAGAAGCACCAAACGTTAACGAGTTAGATACGATTACGAATGTAAATCCTATAATGTCCAAATTGTATGTAGAATCCGCACTAAATTTGAACTCTACGCTAGTAGAAGATCCATTTACCCTTAAATCTGCATTATCTGTCCCACTAGTTTGTCTGACAAAATCAGAAACAATCAAAGATGGATTAGAAGAAGTAATAGGAAAAGCTATCGTACTCCCTTCTGGCGTATACAATGACATTTTCGCCATTCCGCCGCTCGTCATTCCTAAATGATGCAACGAGTTGTCTTCTTTTTTACAAGTTTTGGCACTCGATCCTAAAAGATAATCAGCTCCATCTTGTACGGATTTTATTTCATTTCCATTTCCATCGTTTAAAACGTTTCTTAATATTCCGTTTGATGTTACTTTTAAAAATTGAAGCGCATCAGATGCATTCAAAGCTATCTTTGAAGCTCCCTTCAAAAGATAATCAGAACCATCTTGAACAACGCTTAATGCATTGCCACTTCCATCATGTATTGCGTTTTTTAATATCCCTGAAGATGTAACTTTTAAAAGCTGTAATGCATTGGATGGGTTTTCTGCTATTTTTGATGCGCTCCTTAGAACATAATCAGCTCCATCTTGAATAACTCCAAGTGCATTTCCTGCTGCATCGTACAAAACAGAAACGGGACTAAATTTACTCATGCTATCGTCCTTGTTCTATTAGTTTCAAAAACACCACTGTAATTTATCGAATCTGTAATGGTAGCTAAAACAGTAGTTCCATCAGTATCATATATTTTCCATTGTTCCTGTGTTACAAAAATACCATTCCATGTTAAAAGAACTTCTACTATCTTTTTCAATTTTAAATTTGATTCCCACCATGTTATAACAGAAGGCGTGATACCTGGATTGGTTACCTCTCGATATGATCCTGAAGCGAACCCGGATGCGGGACCTTCATCTATAAAATGGATCAACTGCCTAAGTATCTTGTGCGAATCCTCTGTTAATCCACCAGTCCCTGCAATTAAATCTGTTAATGTTTTCTCAGTAGAAACTATACCATCCTTGAATATTAAATTATTAGAAGAATCCCTGGAAACATAAACTGTTTCGTCATCACTTGTATCATTTTGAATCGTTATTCCCCTGCAATCTACAAAATCTTCGTTTGAGTCAGAAGAGTTTGGAAACTCGTCTGTTTCTGTTCCACCGGTATCTGGCGATTCAAATTTTAGTGGATGTATTCTGTCCTTTGCCATGTTTTCACATAAAAAAGCCCGGAAGATCACAGGCTGTTAACCCATGATCTTCCGGGGAATCAGTTAACTAAAATCAGAATTACGCCTTTTTGCCATAGTCCATATGATGGATAAATAAATCGGTCGAAGTCATAGCGTACCCAATAAGGACAACACGCTTTCCAGCACCAGGAACCGAATTAGTTAATCCACCCCCGGATGCGAGGTAAATAGAATCATTTGCCGTCCATCCAGATCCAGCGCCAGCAGCTTCGCCCATAGAGATAATCTCACATGGATTCCCAGAAGTGGCCGCTGCTTTAGCTACACCAATGATTCTCGATTTCGCATCAATATCACAATCCCCTTTACCAATGGTATCAGAACCACTCATGTAAACAGGATCGCCTTTGGCGATATCTTCAGAACACGTATATGCGTTTTCTACTCGTTCAGCTTCGCTTACACCAGGGTGCGTATGCAAAGTGGTAGAACCACCGCCGGTCAAAGTATCAAGATTTGGAGCCGTAACATTTGCACTTACCGCAGTCCCGTTAATCTTGAACAAAGAAGGAAGACCGACAACCTTCAAACCATCTGCATCAACATCCAATGTGTCCGGGGTATCATCAATCTCAATCTCTAGTCCTGAAGTACCTCGAATAATACCATGCGCCCCATCAACTTTTACTCTCAGGTCGCCAGAATTGAATTCTAAACCAGGATCAGACGCATCCAAATCTACCTGAATACCACTTGCGGCAATGGAAAGACCATAAGAAGTGTCTACCAATACGGCTAGGTCACCACTTGAAAACTGCAAACCTGGATTACTTGCGGCAAGATCAATCGCAATACCGTTTGCAGTGATTTCAATACCAGCAGTCGTGTCAGCTAGTGCAGCTAGTTTCTTGTCCGGGCTTGTTCCTGATAAAGTTAAACCTGGATTGCTAGAAGCCAGATCAATACCAACGTAATCACTTGGAAGTTGGGTAATACCATCACCAAGATTTACGTTTAAGGTATTTCCGTCTTTGCTTAGACCAATGCCAGCGTTAATTGCGCCAGTTCCAGAGAACTGAATCCACTCTGGCCCGCTTGTGTCATATACCCAAGCAGTGTTTTCCCATTTGGCGTTTTCACCGTTAATTAGAACTGCCCACCCGTCTAGTGGATCTACGAAAGACCATCCAGAAGAGTAAATTGCAATATCAAGCGCATGACCAGTGAAAGAACCACTTCCAGGAGAAGAAGCTACAATCACTCTAGCTCCATTAGCTGGATTTCCACCGGAACCGGCAAGAACTAATTGCCATCCACCTGCGGTTGTGTACTCAACAATGTCACCAACCGAAAAACCAGACCATGCACCGCTCGCTACGTCAACAACATATGCAGCCCCATCAGCGGGAGATCCAGGAGGTCCAGAGGATGCATCATCAACCATAGACAATACTAAGCATGGTTCTCTCCACACTAAACCAGAAATCAAATTATCTACATAGTACTTCGACGTGGCAGCACTATTAACACTTGGAGTGTTAGGTAGTCCTGTTACTTCGCCACCGCCTTGAAGTACAATGTCATTATCCGTACCCATTGTTAGAGTACCGTTGATTGTTGCGCCGCCAAGCGTCAACGTGTCCGTGGTGGCCATCTCTTGAGAAAAGCCCTCACTAGACATAAACAAAGGTTTTCTTTCAGCCATTTTTTACTCCTCCTTGGCGGCTACAATTTTTTAACCGCCAGATTTATTTACCTTCTTCGTGCAACTCTCTTACCATTCCGGTTTGATCATCAATTGCACATTTACTCAAATCAACTCCAATCGTTTCGTTTAATTCGTTCATATACTGAACATATTCTCTATGCTTTTCACCCAGTGCTCTTTTTAGGGAATCAACCGTTGTCATCGCTTTAGATACACTTGGATTTTCACGAATTGTGTTTTGCAAAATTAAATTGGCTAATTGAACTTTTGAGTTTGCATCGTTCACTTCTGCTTCTAACATTCTCCATTTTAAAAGTTGTTCTTTTTTTAATTTCAATGTTCCAACTTCAGTTAATTCAGCACCAAAATGTTTTTGTTTTTTTGGTCGCCCCCTTTTCCTTAGCTTTGGTTCACCCTCGTTAATCTCTACTTCGTTCAATACAATCTTTTTACGTCGACCCATTTTTTCCTCCGTTTAATCAATCTACCTGGTTGTCCAGCAAATCATTGGCCGTACCGCACTTAAACACAATGCCAACAGGCCAAAAGAATCTACCTAGAAATGGTTCAAATCTTTTACAATGTTCTTGTACCATTATACGTACCATCTAACTCAAAGTAAAGTAGAATCAATATTACAATTTATTATGAAACTCTTTTCTTCATATCATGTTCAATGTTTAACCATAGTGTGTTAGAGCTAATCGCTGTACCTATGAATTGAACATATGCATATCCACCCGGACCAACATCTGGAATAAGTCTTCTTATTCCACCATCGTGATCTAGTTTGTATGTTTTGTTAATCTCTAATCCTGTAAAAATGTTTCTTACTTCTCCAGACATTTGTACTAAACAATCAGTGTCACTATACTTTTTTATGACAACGCCTATACCAGGAACCTTGGCCGAATCGCTAGAGCTTGCAGTTCTTACAGGATAAAGCTCTCCAGACGGATCACCGTTTATATAAACAATCTTTCCAACTTCTTCCGCCGTCGTACATGTCCCGCGAAAGAATTTGGATGATTGTGAAAGAGAGTTTCTTTGTTTCATTCTGCATTAAAACTCTTATCTAAAATAAGCCAATTTTCTTAAAAAATAACTCCAATGCATCATTAGCACGCGCTAAAACTTTTGATCTGTCTCTTTTTGATCTTAATGATAATGCCCTAATCGGAGCAAAATCACTAATCATTTTTATTACGTCTGTTATATCCTCTTTATCTTGCTCGCTATCGAATCCAGATAGCTCACTAGTGTGTTCAGATTCCTTTCTAATCGTTCGTATTCCTGATATTGGCTCTTTTCCTGCCTTATCCTCAATTCCTCCACCCGCTCGAACTCCTTCGACGTAACAAATATCTGCATGCAATCGTTTCTGTGGCTCGATATTTCCGTGTCCAGTCCCGATACTTTTTCTACCGTGTTGTTCGCCCGTTCCGATAAGTGTTCTATTGATCTCGTTCTTTCCTTCCTCTCGTCCTTTATCAGTCGGTTCATTTCCTCGATCTGGCTCTCCAGACGACTGACGTTTAATCGCAGGGTAGCTTTTAGTTCTTCGTTGTCCTTCTCCGCTTTTTTCACCTCCCTCAGAACAGTCCAACATATCAGACTTATCACCGATGACGCCAGAAAAAGTACTATATTGACTACTATTGGTACCCACGAAGCCATTTTCACCCTTATCCTTAACTAACTTTTCTAAAACATAACCTTTTTTTGTGTCATCTGACATATCACACTCCCACAACTGATTTATCTACAAATTTTCATCTATAAAATCCGCCAGCATCTTCAGACGAGTTATGTCATCTTTTATATTCTTTATTGTTTCAAGTTCTTTCCTTTTTTCGTCAGCTTTGGCCGTTATCTTTAGTTTTTCTATCGTCGCTTCAGTTTCTGCTTTCGAGATCTCTTCTCGCGCCTTGGTACTAAAAGATACAGCCGGAACCTCTCCGTTTTTCTTTGGCCTAAAAATAAGCCAAACTGTTACAGCGAAGGCTACTATTGCTAGAACGACAATCCACCAATATTTTTTTATCCATGCCCATAATAGGCTCATGTTCAGTCAACTCCTGGTAACAACACTCTCATCAATTTTTGCATTCGTGTTATTAGATTTTAACTCTGCCGCACGATCAGCGGCTTCTTTTTTCAAAACTAATACCTCTTCTGGATTAAGCTCATAATCGCCTTCCGCTTTTAGCCAATCTGAAATCCTTTTTAAAAACTGAACTAGCTTATCATCACCCTTCCAGGCTGTTTTCTTTGCTAATGACTCGACCATTGGAAATGCTTTGTCTGCATAAGACAAAATCTTCTGAAGTCTTTGGTTCTTCTTCCATGTGTTCCCGATAGTCCATCCAAGAATGATTCCAATTACAACCAAAATCGAGAGTAGTAACCTTGTTGTAAAACCAATCCATTTATCAACTTTATCCCAAATCGTTTCGTTCTTTGGTTCTTCAATTGAGCTTTTATTTGTGCTTGTATTTGTATTCAACGCCGGAACTGGTTTGTTGTCATTTGTGTTTTCTTTTTTTACGCCTGCATCAACAACAGGAGCCATGGACGGAACAACCGGGGATGGAGTGACCGTCTTTACAACCAAAGGAACCTTGTTTGTAATGTCAGCTTTTTTGCTAGACGAAAAAACATTGTTTTGAGCGTTTACGCCGTAAACACCACTAAAAAACAATACCGAAAAAACAAAAATAAACTTTTTCATTTTCTATCTCCTTGCGCATCCGGGTGCGTTTGCTGAATGTAAAAATCAACCGCTCTAGCTATAAATTCAGGTACACCTAATCCTTCTTTCATCGCTATTTTCGATAGCTTTTCATATTGTACCGGAACTGTGATAAAAATAAAATCTTGTATTTCTGATTTTGGTAGCCAATTTATTTCGTTCATATGTTTTTCTTTGGATTGTATGTGTATTTATCAGTAAACACACTTTCTCTTCCGTAAAAAATTGTTCCTGTTGGTGCTTGCACAACCTCAGTAAAAGCCAAACTCACCTCTGCAACACGAAGCGTTCCATCTGGAAACCATTTTTTTCTTGTGATATCACATTGTGTCATAATGGTTAAAAGATGATCCTCGTCGCCTTTTCCAATTGAGTTACTAGGAAAAACCAACCAAAGCAATGGTGGTGGCTCGGCAAACTGAACACCTTGTGTATATTTCGGCTGCATTAAACTTCTAAACCATTTAACCGCGCTATTTACATCAATATTATGTTTGTCTTGGTTTTTATCTGTTATTTCACTATTCGTATCCCTAGAAAACTTTGCATTGAAAGTTATCTTTCGCTCTCCTCCTGAACTCCATTGGTAAAGAGGAATGTTTCCACCTGGAATATTTTTATTTGCATAATTAGGCGAATGAGAATCTGATATTTCTTCAGGCCAATATTGAAGCGCTTTTCCTTTAGAATAATCAGGATAAGCGGTTTGAGAGTCTATTGGAATTATGTATACGTGTTCTTGTTTCTTAGTAAGAAAAGAACTACCGCCGTTCATTATCGCGCTTGCAAGTGAAAGTAGTCCAGCCATTAAAATACCTCTACCTCAGTGTAACACTTAATGCGTTCGTGTTGTAGTCCCCATCTCCTATCCCTACATGATTATCAATATTTCTTGCAGAAATAATTGTATTTCCAACGTTCCCTATTATCGTACTATTGTTTACCGCATCGCCAATGTATATACCAAAGTCGCTAGCTCCATTGGCCATCCAAATAGAATTTCCCATGATCACAATTTTCTGCAATCCGGCACCGGTCCAAGATTGATTTAACCAAGTTAATCCTGAAGGTGATGCAGTTGGTCTGTAATAAATAGAATTTGAAATTATCATTCGCTCCGTTCTAAAATATATTCTTACGTTTGCAGCATTAAAGCTTATGTCATCGTATCCATTGTAACCCATAATTATATATCTAGTATTTCCTAGTTGACTTCCAGAATCTGTTTGAAAAATATGAGCTGCATTGAAATTTGAAAACTTACAATTCAAAATATTCATAACATTAGGTTGATTTACGCCCATGCTTTCACTTCCAGCGTAAATTCCATAATGATACATTGTGTAAGTATGATTTAGTGTTAATCCTGTACCATCAAATTCACAATTGTCTAATGTAATAGTTCCAGAGCCACCAGTATCTGGATCTGTTACAAAACAAAGCATATATGTATTTTCAGAAGCTGCAAGAGCAGCAAATTTTTTAATAGATGTATTTTTAAACGTTAACCTCGTGGTATTGTTATCTACTCTTGATCCTATTATTACTCCTTGTTGGTATCCAGCGGTAGCATGAGCAAAATTTGTAATCATCACACCATCGAATACTATATTGGAGTTAACCGCAGCAGAATTTACATTGATAGATATTGCAGATCCTTCGTAAAAATTAGCACTTCCTGCAATAAGCTTTCCGTTTCCAATTAATTTTAAATTGGAAATGTTGATATCGCATCCAATAGCACCAGAAGTTAACACTAAATTTAACATGGTAGCGTCCATGGTGCTAGTGTGTTTTATTGCAACTGTTAATCCATCTACCACCAAAGACATATCTGCATTGCTAATACTGAAATCAACAAAGCCAACCGTCGTTCCACCATAAGCAGAATAACAATCAAGCACACAATTTCTGATTAAAATTCTTCCTTCATTTGTGTATGTTCTTATTCCTCTCTTTGATGTCCCTCTAACAGAACAATAACAATCTTCAACAGAAACATATTTCGATGCATGAACTGATATTCCTTCACCATCTACTGTCCCACCACTAGAACCATCAATAATGCAGTTTTTTATAACAGTAGAAATACAGCTATCTACATCAAGAGCCAATCCGTTTGATGCCGCGGTAATGTAACAATTCTCAACAGAAGAATATAAATATCCAATAAGCAAAACATAATCGCTAAAAGAGCACTCGGATATCCTAGACAAAACACCAGTAAATCTAGTCTGTCCTGTAAATGTAGCTTTTTGTATATCACATTTATTTACTACGTTGACTAACTGTTTGCCAGCACCGGTCCATTGGCCACCGTAAATCTTAACAGCGCCAATAAACGTCAACCCGTAACCACTTGAATGAGAAAAAGTAATTGTTGCTCCATTAAATGTATCCTCGAAAAGTATACATATTGCCTTATTGTATGTTTTGCTTGTGGTTACAGTGTAACTTCCGTCTTTTACAAAAATTACTCCACCATCAGCGCTACCGGCCTCAATAGCATCCATAGCTGCAACAAGCGCTGTTGCACCTTTAAAATCATAATTACCAGTACCAGCTTCGCTAATCGTGTATGTAACAGGTTTTCTGTCCCTCGATGCTTCTACCTGAAACATTACATCGTTGTTAACGGTTGGTCTAAATCCAATAGCCGTGTCTTGAATAGCACCAACATTCAAATCTTCGTATTCAGATTCGATTGAATATTGACACCATAATGTTCCTGTGTACGCCTCGCTTAGATGAATATACGGATTGGTGTAAAACCCATTTGCATCTGCATCTGAAGAAGGATTTAGTTGTGCCGTATTAGATGAGTTGTATACTTCTAGTACCCAAAATTTTTGATTGTTGGTGACATATCCTATTTCATAGGTGTGAGGCACGCCGCTATTATTGGCAAACAATCCGAAATACCTTGATGCTGTTCCTGTTGCTCCTTTTCCAATGTATACTTTCCCAGTTATCTGAAATTCAGAAACTGCCGATAATGCATAAGATGAAACCGTTGTCTTTGCAAAAATCTTCTTTACGGTAGCGGTTTCTGTAGCATATGGATTCGATGAAGATGCCGCAGGAGAGGCACCATCAAGCGCATCCTTTTCGTCTGAAGTCGGTATATTTGCATAATCCGTTTGATCTATAAGACCATACTTATTGTTTCCAGAAATTGGAGTAGGAAGTGTTATTGCATTAGAGTCGGTTGAATCCTGTGAAATGTAAGAATTGATTATCGTGGTAGCTCCCATAGGGATAGATATCTTACAAATTGTAACCGAGTTTGTATCCCTATCAGCCGATTCACCTATCTTTAAGTATGCAGCCGTTTGTGAGCTTTGCGCGTACACAACATCACACCATAAATAATAAGTTAAAGCACCTCCGCTTGCATCGAAATCAAAATTCAAATCAAAAGAAGCATCATACCTTACCGCAAGTTTGTATCCATCATCTGCGTTTTCGTGTAGCAAAAAACTATCTGAATCACTGCCAATTGTTATTGATATTCCTTTAGCTGGAACACTCTGCTGTGTAACAACAAAACCACGATAGACGCCTCGCGGAATAGCACTTAATTCGCGATTTATCGAAGACGAAACATACGGCTCCTGCCATCGTGTTTTTACTTTTGTTTGGTCAATAGATGTAGTTTTTATTATTGTCATTATGGCCTCGCTGTAACACTACTAACACTATTCATCGTTGCATCTCCGGTATTAACAAGACCAGATTTATAAGATATAGCTCCTGGTCCAGCATTTCCAATTGCGCTGCATCTAGATGTAGTATCCGATGCATACAATATGTATTCTGATCCAGAATTGTACATTCTAATCGTATTAGCGTTGAATGCATGAGCCTGTATCGAACCAGAAACATCAATGTAGCAATAATACTCTAGTCCAACATCTGCTACTTCCATGAAACTGTTTCCAGAAATAACATTATGGTAAGACGTGCTATAAACCCTTGCTAATAATGTTCCTGCCAATCCGCTTCCTGTGTTTATCGCAGAAATGTTGTTGCAAAAAACAAGAGTTCCTGCATTTGATGAAGATCCATGAAACAAATCATTGTGCCTACAATTATTAAACTTGTTTCCAATAACCTCCAGAAAAGCTGTATTGTAATTTGAAAAGCTTATTGCTCTATGCCTAGTAGATGTGGTTCCAGTCGTAGCAGACGACAAATCAAAATCACAATTTCTTATCCTTATTACTCCAAGTGAATTGTCATATGTATGTGCAATACTATTCCAATGTGAATAACTAATTGTTCCTTGGCTTGTAAAATGCGTTGTAGTAAGTCTATTTATCTCGACAAAACTTTTTACTGACATGGCCGCTACATTGACAAGAACGCCACAATAATCAGGATCCGTAGAAGTAGAAGGAAGAAGACCAACTACATTCATTCCGTCAAGCAAAAGCTTTGTTTGGCATGCACTTGAATCGGTAACAAGTAACCTCACTATACCATTGTTTTTTACACTTGGTGCACCTGGACCAGCGCCTGTAATAGTATTTCCACCTCCAAATATTTCTACATTTCTAAATGTTATGTTTACACTCTTGGCCAAAGTTGACGCGCTAGTAACGTTGATCAAGGGACTAGTAAGATCACTAGAATGATTTACATATATAAATACTCCATCAAAAACAGCAGAAACTACTCCGATGAAACTATCGTGGTAGTTGATATAATCAATTGATCCTTGCGTGCTGTTTGATCCAAATGCCGCATTTACATGTATTACAGAATTGTAAAAATAAACATTTTCAAATACCGCAAGCGAATCAATTTTTATGGCCGAATATGCTTGCTTACATTTAAAAACACAATTGCTAAAAGATGACGAAAGAAGCGACGAATTCGCACCAAAGTATATTCCAGGACCATTTACGCTGTTATCTCTTGTACCGTCAAAAACACAATTTTCAAATTTTACCTTCTTGTTTGTTCCACTAATAGTTACAGCATAAGCACCATATGATTTAAAAACACAATTTATCCATGCTGAACCATTGGATATAGCCGACAAATTAGCCATTGTGTTTGCAGCAGCAGAGTCAAATAAACATGATTCAACTACCCCGCCATCAGGAGTTGTGTCTGAACCAGATCCATGGAAAAATACTTTTCCATATACAAACTTGCAAAACCTTAAAAAATATTGTGAATCAAATTGTATTAAACTAGCAGATGTAGTTGCGCCAATCTCCATATTCTCAATTTGCACCGGAGCGGAAAATGTGATCCCGTATCCACTCGAATGTTGCATTGACAATTTACATGTTGCATCAATAGAACCATGAACCCATCCGACCGTCTCGCCGATTATTTTAACCGGTTTTGTATATGTCCTGTTCCCGCCGCTCCCTGTCCATACATACGTTCCGTTTTTTACGTATATAACTGCCGAATCAACTGTAAGACTTGCCTCTAATGCATCAAGTGCATCAATAATCGCATTCGTTCCTGCGAAATCAACCTTTTGCGTGGTGTCCGTTGAAACGGTATATGTAACAGGTTTCCTTGCGTTGTTAGCATATGCGAGATAAGAAACATCTACAGAAGCGCCGGTTCTTCCGCTCCCTGTTTCTGAAATAAAGCCATTTACAGATTGGTTCCCAAATGTACTAGCAACACCACATCTAACCCCTATGCTTGTTACGCCGATTGCGCCTGACAAATAAATGTAAGGATTGGTGTAAAATCCGTTCGCATCTGCATCAGAAGAAGGTGTCACTTGCGCCGAATCATCGTTTTTGTAGATAGCCGTTATGTAAATCTTGCTTGTAGATGCACCTGAATATTCATCTGGATTCTGGTTTCCACCAGTAAAGGAATAAAGACCAAACCATTTTTGTGCCGTGCCTATTGCACCTGTTCCAATGTAATAGCTTCCAGTAAGTTGGAATTTTGTTTCTGTACCTGCAAGACTCCCAACTGTAACCAATGTCGGTTTGGCAAAAACTTTATCTACCGTAGCATCTTCTGTTACGTATGGATTCGACGAAGACGCCGCAGGAGAAGCATTCGATAATCCGTCTTTTTCATTAGCACTTGGAATCTGATTGAATAGCGTTTGATTCAATAAAGCCCAATCAGAATTGTTAGCTGGAATTGGAGTTGTTAATGTGTCATTGTCTTCCCAGTCTTGCGTAATGTAAGAATTGATAATAATGGTTGCGCCCATAGGAATTACTATCTTGCAAATTGTAATTGAATCCGCGCTTCTGTCGCCAGATTCTCCCACAAGCAAAGATCCACTAGTAGCAGAACTTACGGTGTAATTCACATCACACCAAATGTAATAAGTTAAAGCACCTCCGCTTGCATCAAAATCAAAATTCAAAGTCAAATCAGAATCATATCTAACTACAGTAGAATGACCGCTTGTGAAAGATCTGTGTACCAGAAGACTATCTTCGCCAGTCTTTATTTTTAACAAAACACCTTTTGCCGGTGTTGATTGTTGCGTAACCTCAAAGCCTCTATACACACCACGAGGTAACGCGGCCATTTCTTTGTTTATTGCAGATGAAACGTATGGCTCTTCCCATCGTGTTTTAATCTTTGATGTATCTATTACGCTTGTTTTAATCGTAGTCATTTATCCACCTTAAACCACAAGATCAATCACATGGGAAAAAGAAACAGAACCTGTTTTTTTAAATCCAGGAAAGGTAAAGTAACAAACCATAACATCGTTATCATCGAAAATTCCACCTTCAAAAAAGAACGGTGCGTTTCCTGTACCATCATCATTGGCTTCAGATGTTCCAACTGTAATCGTTACACGAGATCTTCCTGTTCCAACGCCTTGAAAAACTATGTCTCCAGGACTAAAGTCTTTTGTGAACGTGTACAAATAACTATAGTCTTCTGATTCCAAATCTTCTTTCCCTGGATCTGGCGCTTGTGGTTCTCCTTCATACTTGAAGGTAACCCTAACAGGATTTCCGTTCGGAACATTGTTTAAAAACGAAACAGAAATTGCTCCCGTAGCATAATTTATTGTTCCACTTCCACCCGGCGTTCCAGCAGCAGGAACAAGACTTCCAGCACCATCATCAACAAGCACTTGAGCATCTTCGTCCGATACGGTAACAGAACTTTCTCTTACCGGAATTGCTACAAGTGTATCACTGTAATTTTTCGTTCCACCGTCACCCTCGCCTATATCTTGTACTAGATTTCTTGATATTCTTCCTCTTGTCTTATACGTAGCATTTACAGCCGTTCCACCTGGAATACTTATAGTGAAAGTAGCTACCGCCGTACCTGCTTTGTAATTTATTGTTCCGGTTCCATCTCCGGTTAAGTTTCCATTTCCGTCATCTATTAGAGTCTTGCCTAAACAAGTTATAGTAACCGACTCATTTAAAATAGGAACGGCTGAAAAAGTACACAAAACAGTAATAGACCCTATTCCTGTTCCTATTTGTTCGCTGTATTCTGGAGATGGTCTCCACCCGCCTTCGCCAAGCTTGAAATATTTAATCGAGCCACCAGTAACAAGGCCGCCTAAATATTTTATCCATTCATCTCTTCCACGCCAAGTTTGGAAAAGTTGAAACGGTTGTGGATCTGGAACAAGTGTCATGAATAAGTAACTCCTATATCACAGCCGTTACATGTATGTTTATTTTTGTTGATCCATCATTCCATAATGCATTAAACGTGAAATAAAAAAGCATCACATCAGATTCAGAAAAAATACCACCCTCGAAAAAAACAGGCGTGTTCCCTGTTCCATCATCAATTCCCTCATACTCGTCTAGATGAATTGAACAAATTATCTTTCCTTCTGTTTCTCCTTGAAAAACAATTTCACCATCCAAAAATGATCTTTGAAAGGTATACAATCCGCTAGTTGAAGCAGACTCTAAATCGCTTAATGCTGGATTTGGTGCCTTTGGAGCAAAGTTGTATTTGTATGTGATAGTAACCGGAACACCGTAATCAACAGCATCATCAAAATAAACTTGCACCTCGCCGCTTGCATAATCAATCGAACCAACGCCGTCGCCTGTCAATCCGCCGCTTCCGTCATCTGTTACAGATTGACTTCCTCCTGCAACTGTCACGGTACTTGGAACAACTGGAATTGCTAACACACACCCGTAATATGTTACTTTTGTACCAAGACTTGTTCCTATCGTCTCTGTCTTGAATCCGCTAACAGCACCCCTCGCTTTGTACTGAGCCTCAATATCTGTACCAATGGAAACATCGCTATTGAATACAACTGATATTGCTCCGGTCTTATAGTTTACCGTTCCACTTCCATCCCCACTCAAAACGCCTAATCCATTATCTGTTAGTACTTGAGATCCATCGGTTACAGTTAAGTTATTTATTGCTATTGGAAGAGTTGTAACAGTACCAGAATAAGATTTTCCACCATCTCCAACATCAATAGTATCTGTTATCAATGTTGATAATTCATATCCACCCTCACCTAATTTGAAATAACTTATCTTACCTAAAGACGAAAGACCTGTGAAAAATTTTACTTCCTCGTCTTTTCCATCGTTGGTATTTACAGATCCAATATTCAATCTCATGATACAAATTCCCAACGTAAACCAGTGTCAACTACATAATCGTCCGCAGGAAGAATGTCATACCTATTTCCAATACTGATTACCATACTTCCGTTTGCATCTATCTGGTAGAGTTCAACATGAACAGGAATAACACCATTGCCATTGTTTACGCCTAATTTTTCATATAGTCTTTGAAAAGCCTCCGTTATCGTTAATTCGTTTTGTCCACCTATTGTACCTGGAGTGATTTGAAGTTGTATCTTATTCGTTTTGCATTTTACGCAATTACATCCACCAACAATACTTGTGTAAGATACAATAGGAACTTCGGTTCTTGTTCCGCCTAACGTGAAATCTACATACCCCCATCCATAATCAATTGTTCCTTGTGTCAAATAAAGAGGAGCTGTTACATCCACAATTCCACTGCCATCATCTTGAAAGGTAACAGTTCCTCCACCACCTGATAACACCACATATCCTTCAAATGTACTTGGTTTGCAAGGACTACATTTCAACCAGATCCTGTATCGCGAATCACCCGATACATCCGTTATTGTGTACGTTGGAGTCTCGTTCAAAATATGAGGTTCTGTTTGTTGATAATTTTCGCCGTCCCACCAAAGAGGAATGACGTTTACCTCGAATCCATGTACCCTACAAAGCACCACATAACTATCTACAGTTCCCTTGATAATATTCCATCTGGCCGCAAGTGAAGACCTCATCCTTTGAAATTGTTCTGGTTCGGCCAAATCAATATCAATTCCAAAGTTCATTGCAAAATATTGAAGAAGGTCTTTTCGTATTTCCCATGGATCTGTTAGATTTTTGAATCTTTGAATGTATTTTCTAAGCCATTCAAAATTTGGACACATCCCATCAATAAAATTCCTGTATGGATACCCAGCCTCAGCATCTTGTTCTCGCAAACTTTCTGGCATTTCATCGTACAAAACAATTTTGCACCAATTGACTCCGCCAAACGGCGAGTTTCCAAAATTGCTATATCCAAATCCATAGTTCGGCATATTATAAGCCCTAAATAGGATACTTTACAGTTACAATATCACCTGCCGTTGAACCCGCTCCAATCTGTATTACTGGAGCAGGAGATCCACCCGTTACCCAAGTCCATTCAGAAGTGCTCGCTGGAACGCCTGCCGTATAATGACAAAGAGCCGTCCCGTAAAAAACATCAACTGAATCAGGAGCCATAATTGCATCGCTAAACCCAGCGCTTAAACCACCTTGCGTTGTGGCCGTAGGTGTTCCACCGGTGCCAATGAACGTATCCCCGTTAGTTCCAATTGAAATTTGATTTCTCTTGAACCCAGAAGCAGTATAAATAGCTCCGGCATAACCATCCACAAAAACTCTTCCGTTTCTAAAGTAAATTTTATCGTCTCTTCTAATTGCAATGCAAATTGAATCATCATTTGTAGGAAGTGTGTTTGCTTTTCTCGCTGTAACAGCTATCGTTCCCGTGGTTCCACGTGAAACATTCACATAAAAAATTGCACCTTCGGTTAAGGTTAAACTGCCTGCTGCAATAGAAAAAATGCCAGCCGTTTGCACTTCAATAATCTCAATCGCGCTTGACCACGTTAGCGTACTAGTCGATAGATCCCAGTCTATGGTGCCTCCGCCCATAATGATAAAAGAAGAATCTTCTAGTCTCGCATAAGCTGATTGATCTATTTGGGCAATCATTCTTGCAAATATGTCAAACCATGGATTTTGGTCTTCTGAAGGATAAATCCATTGCATCTTTGAAGTTTGAGGCATACCTAAATCTCCTCGTAAACAATCGTTCCAATCGTAAGAACGTAATTTTCAGAAATTACTAAGTTTCCATCGCTGTCAACCGAAGGTGGTGTTCCTGTTTGAGATGGATCAGGAAATGATGTTCCAGTAATAGTAATATTCGCATAGTTGACGCCAGTTATTCCGGTTTGGCCGGTAGATGGATCAGGAACAACCAACCCGTAATAATAAGAACGATACAAAGACTCTCCATATGTTCTTCCTTTAAACATGTCGTTTACAACCGGCTCTACCCTCGATTTTACCTCGTCGTATTTGTATGGCTTATTTATCGCCAATTCAAATTTCATATCTACCGCAATCACGTTCCTATATCCACTTACCGTTGCGATAGTTGTAGGAACAACATTGTGTCCGCTTAGATATGTTTTCAAAGCATCAAGCAACGCTTGTGTTGGTGCTGCATAATAACCATTTGCATCCACAACCAATGCTTGCACCATGACAATATTTGCTTTGCACTCGGCACTAAGGTTTTCATCTAAATAAACCTCAAGCGCATCCAGGTTCGTTTCGATTGACGAAGGAATAACAAGAGCAAGAGCAATATTGGAATCAATAGTTGTTTCTTGCGTAGCAATGGCAACAAGGTTCGTTCCTGTAATCGTGGTAATGGCCGTATCTATTGCATCCGCAGCAGTAGTAATATTTCCTGCTTCTGTTTGTGTATCATCAAGATATGATGTTACACCTGATTCTTCGTATCCATATTGAACCATTAGGTCTTGACCAAACTCGGATGTTCCAGCCGGAGCGGAGCTGAATGTGATATCTACTACACCGGACGAATAAGTAACAGTTCCAGAAGAAATGCCGTATCCAGATAAATTTCCATCCCCGTCATCGACAGCAAAGACAGCAGGTTTGTAAACAATCCAAGATAAACCAGTTCCAGTAATAAGATCTCCGCTGTATCCTATTTGTGTTCCTGAAATGTACCTAGTAACCTTTCGTGTATATGAACCTATTCTTACTGTTCTTCCAACATGACTAGATGTAAATGTCGCCGTAGCAGAAGCAAGTACACCTGGAGTTGTATTGCAATCGCCGTTTGTTCCGCTTTGGTCTGTTATTAAACTTCCTGATAACCACAAGAAAAACGAACCAGGAGCAACCGGATATTTTTGAAGCGTTCCGGTAAAATTCACTGTGCTTCCATCTCCTCTTGCAAATACTTCTTGATACGGCATTCTAAGCAACCCGCTTTTTGCTGATTCCATATATGTATCAATTGAAGATGAAGAGCTTTTAATTGCAGTAGAATTAGTTGTTACGGTGCCAGTATTTGTTACAACTTGGCTTCTTACTAAAGCAATTGCATCTACTGCCGTACTAATATTGTTCATATATGTCTGCAAATCATCCGCATTTGTTTGAATTGCAGCGAGCTTTGCTTGCATGACATAATCAGCAGAAATACCACGAACAATATTTGCCTTTGCCATAGCAACATTGCCTGCAAGTCCACTAGAGAAAATGGATGCAAGCGTTGTCAAATCTTGTTTCGTCGTTCCCCTGTCGGCAGTTTTGAAATAAGCAGGTGCGTTTGCTTTTATTTCTTCGAGCGTCTCGATGTCATCTCCGCCGGAAGCTCCGGTGGGATTTGTTGCTTGAATTGGTATTGTTTGAAAGTTTGCAACCAATGGATTGACTGGATTTACAATGCTTCCTGCCGTAGCCGATTTACCAGCTAATCCATAGGTCGCAATATACTGAATTACGATTTCAACCCCAGTATCAGGAATATTGCCAACAACACCATCACCAAACTGAACAACAGGAGGAACGACACCATACATCACTTCCGCTTTATTAGTTTTTTCAAACGGCAAAAAATCAACAACCTCCCATTCATCGCCGTCTACCCAAACTTTAACGGATCCGGATGCAATATAGGTTCCACTAGGAACTCCTTCTAATTGTATTCTTTGTGCAGCCTCACCCGTAGAAATATACCGTTCCTCAATTGTTTCGCCTTGTACAGAAGGAACAAGTGAAGCCGTCGTTGAACCGGCATTGAAAAATACATCTTGAGTCAATTCAAAAACAAGACTGTTCGGGCCTTGGAATTTAAAACCTTTATCAACTTGAATATCAAATGCATAAGGACCGCTTGTTAGCGTTAAATTCAAATCAGCGCTACACGCTATTGCAGCCCTTGGCTTGTAGGCTAAATATTTTGCTAGAAGTTCTGCGCGTGATCTCAATCTAAGTAACGGCCAAAACCACTCTGTTGCTTCTTTGTCCATGTACCAAGACAAAGTATCAAGTGCAGAAGCAACATACTTAATAAGCATTATCGCAGGATCTGTTGCTACAAAATCATTAAACTTGTCTCCGTATTTTTCACGAAGCCAAGATAATCCTTCATCAAGAAACGTTTGGTAATCCCTTCCAATGTACTTAGCCCTAACAAGCGTATCTGTTACACGAACTGAATCCCTGATTTCTCTTCCGGTAGTAACAACTTTCCAACTTGGATAATCAGGAGAAGCCGTTCCACCTGTAGCGGTATCATCTGCATCAATTTGCGAATACTTAAAAGAAGTAGTAGATACAACTTCCGTTACAATGAAATCTGTACCATTGAAATCAGAAACACTTGCTCCTGAAATAGAAATGTGGTCGCCAATAATAAAACCATGATCCGTTGCGGTTACAATAGTCACTACATTATCAGTTCTGGATAATGTGCTTATTGAAACATCTTCAGCATCGGTCGGAGCCAATACTTGTGTATAAAGATTATCGTCAGATCTATTGTAATACTGTTCCCATTGTTCTGGACTGGTTGGAGCAGCATCATACTCATTAACCGAAAAAACCGCCATATCTACAAACCTCCTCCTGATGTAGAGGTTATATTAACCGTACTTGTATGTTGTTGACCCTGGTACATGTAATCTACATCTATTGTAACAAGCCCGTCTACTTTATCTGAATAACTTACTAGAACAGAAATTATGCTAACATATGGAACCCATCTTGATA
Organism: uncultured Ignavibacteriaceae bacterium; assembly: GCA_964559565.1. Classification (GTDB taxonomy): domain Bacteria; phylum Bacteroidota; class Ignavibacteria; order Ignavibacteriales; family Ignavibacteriaceae; genus IGN2. The sequence goes on from CAZLJI010000001.1 coordinate 36,296, forward strand.
GCGTTTTTCTTATTTCTAATAAAGCTAAGCTTTCAATAGGTCTTCCCATTGTTTCAAAAACAAGTGTCATTAAATTGGATCCAAATGTTGGTTCCATCTTATGCTCACCAACAATGGTAAACAAAGCATTTTTTATTTGAGAATCTACTAGATCAATATCATACGCAAATTGCGGTCCAGTCGGATTCCATGGCCAAACAATTCCACTTATTCCAGCGCCTTGTATGTAAGCTGAATTTGCCATTTTTATGTCACTCCCCCGCTATCCAGCGGACAAGTCGGTAAACTCGGGAGACTAGGTATCTCCGGCAAACTTGGTAAAGGTGGTATCGCTGGGATTCCCGGTATTGACAACTTAGGAAGTGGTGGCATTGCGACGTTAGGCATAGCTGGCAACGGCAATTCAGGCAAAGACGGGATTGAAGGCAACGACGGTAATCCTGGCAACGCCGGGATGCCTGGTATTGACAGTTTAGGTAACGGTGGCAGCGTTGCATTAGGCACCGGAGGAACCGGAAGCTCCGGTAAAGAAGGAAGAGAAGGAATACTTGGTAATGGCGGTAATGCCGGTATAGATGGAATACTTGGTATCGGTAAATCTGGAAATGTACATTTGCTTTGTGTCATATATTAACCGCACCCGGATGCGCTTATGCCGTTTTGTTTTTCAAGCTATTGGTTGTCGGATTATATGTTGGCCATGGCATTCCGGTAGGTGGACCGGTCGGGGACCCTGGTGCAGTCGTTGGATGAACATGTGCTGAAAAAGCCGTTACACATTGCGTCCAAAGCTGCATCAATTTATTTCCTAATACCAATGGCTCTTGTGCATTTTGTCCAAGCGAGCAACCTCCACTTGACGCATTAAATAATTCTGCTGCTACTGTTACCTCTTTGCCTGCTAATGTTATTTTGTCTTTTTTTAGTTCTGCAAACACTCCATCTGATTGAGCTATCTTTACACCATCTTTATCAGACGCATACATATTACCGTGTTCATCAATAATAGTCACCCCTTCTTTTCCATCCTCCGCGTTTAAAAACATCATTGTTCCTTTGTGATTCTGCATTTGTACAGATCCGTTTTTATCCATAACAATGAAGCTGTATTTGTCTTCAGAAGTGTTTTGACCTTTTTTCTTCCATTGCATTTTAACTTGAAGCTCGCCTGTTTTATCGTTAAATGCAATTCCATGTCCGGCGGGAGAAAACCATCCCCTCGTTGTCGGTGGGTTTACTTGGCAATCAATAGGTGTCTCTAGTTCTTCTCCCTCTTGTTTTGCCCACCATCCGCCCATATAAACAGGATACGCAATTTCACCCATTTCAAAACAAAGCCATACTCCGTCACCTATTTCTGGCGGATGAAATAAACCATGGCCAACACCGGCTGGCATAACAGGAACAGCCCAATCAGGCAGAAGATCGTCACCTGCAAGAGTAGGAGCCTTTACGACTATGCGTCCTTTCATCTCTGGATCTTTGTTATTAACAACAATCCCTGGATAAATTCCATAGTATCGTTTGAAAACGTATTCAACTCCATGCTGAATAGTGTTTTCAACAATATTCACTATGTAATCAATTGCATCCATTTATGCGAATTCTCCTGATTGAGCATTTTTTGTTGCTTGCTTGGCTTCTTTTTTGGAAGGAAGATTCGATTTATCTATTTGTGCCCGTGCCTTAAGCCAGTTTGCAATGTTATCTGGAAATCCTTTAGGCTTCAGCGAGTATGTTGATTCTGCAAAATCGTTTCCATATTTTCTTTCGATCTCAAATATTCTATAAGAAACAGAATAGTATTTACCAAGCCCAACTATCTTAACTATGTCTTCAGGCATGATCCACGGAATATCTATTGCAGTTATTTTTGCGCTAGCTCCATGATTTTCGGCAGTAGATTTTGCCATATAGTTACTTAATTTTGTCTTGGCTAAATTATCCCTGCTAGCTACCGGAATATAGTCGCTTGAAAAAGACTTATCGGCAAATCCAGGAACTGGAACAGTAGTTCCATCTGGAGCTTTTACCTTTGGACCTCCTTGTGAATTAGAAGGAACACTACTACCACTAACACCGGTAACAGTAGTAGAGCTACTTGCAGATACTTTTTGCGTTTGTTCACTTCTTTTTGAATCCAACTGAAAATACCTGCTATCAACACCGAGTCTAGGAAAAAACAATGCGGACGACTCCCCATCAAATTTCTCAAGCGGATAAACATTATTCAAAAAATCTATTTGACCTCGATATGAAAACGTCGCCGTGGATGAATCAGCTTTTCTTGAATCAACTATGTTTAAAACAGTACCAGACGAAATGAAAGCTCTGCATCCCGCTTTTGCTGCAATGTGTTTTAAAAACATCCAATCATTTAGTCCATGTTGCGTAATAGTGATTTTTTCATTTTTAAATATTTCTATAGCAAAAGGAGAAAAAGACGATTCTGCATCGCTGTAGTTTTTTCCTTCACCATTCCAGTTTAATTCAAAATTGTAAATGCCAGCTAGCGTTTCTATTACTTCTTTTATCGTTATCTTTGGAACTGTTCCGCCGTTCCCGTCCGAGTCTTGCAATCCTGAATTCCATACATTTTTACTTTGCAACATAGAAGGGAAAAACCCAAAAGATGTAGTTGGTATTGTAATGGAAAACTCATCGCCAAAACTAATCTCTGGTAACAAAGACAAATACCAAGTCCATGGAGAAATAAAGCTTGTTCCACCGGAAGTATATCCGAATCTTACACCAACTGTGTTGCCTATAAACAAAAACGGACTTTCGAGTAACTCAAGAGACTCTTTGTAGGTAGGAGGAGTCAGTGTTAATTTTGCTTCACCAAACCCAGAAATTTGCTCTTTTATCGCTATTTCAGATAGGTAAGGAATATGAATCGCATTTTGATCGCTTCCAGGCTTTACGCTTAAATCAGCCCATGCGTTCTTGTCTGGAGAAAAGATTTTCGCCGCCATGACCTTACCACGAATATCCAACGCAGGTGTTGACATTATTTTCTGATCTCCATGATAACACGGTTGTAACTAGGAAGCCTTATCGCATCACCTGGAACAAAATCAATTGGAGGAATTGACAATCCGTTAATATCTGCAATCACATCCCATAATCTTGAATCGTTGTACCTGTTAAACGCAATTGAATCAATCCTATCTCGTTTATCAACCTGGTAGATAAGATCATCTTGAGATGGTTTTATTTGTCTTGCCATTGGCAGATCCCAGAATTCAATGTTCTTGCTTCCGTTGTTAAGTACAACCCAATTTGCGCTTTTCAGTCTTGATAGTTCAAAAATGCTTACAGACATAATTTACCTTCCTGCGCCTGCCGCGCCGAGATCTGAAGCTTTTCCACTATTAGATCCTCTTTTGTATTTTCCAGCTTGTGTCATCGTGTATCTCAAGAAAGAACTAACATCTCCTGTTATGGTTACATAAACTTGAAGTGCTCTTATTGCATCACTCAAATCAGCCATTTGAAGTGAAATATTTGACATTGCAGATTTCGTATCTTCTGAAAGTCTTTTTTCTACAACAGTCTTTTTTTGTTCTTCTGGAACATTTCCAGAAACTGTTGGTTTGAATTTTGATTTTTGTGCAACAAAACCACCTCCGGTAGATACAGCAGCTTTTTTCTCATACGATGCAACAAGTCCAGCCTTAGAAAGCATTTCTTGTTGTGATTGCAACCCAAGTTCTGCTCCTGAAAATTGCCTCGATTTCATTTTTGAAATAAGTGTAGATCTTGCTTCTTTATATGCTTTCCTGTATTCAGTAGAACCGTATGAAGCAAATCCACCTGTTTTTTGTTTAGCATATTCTCTTGAAGCACTTTTAACCATTGAGTTTATAATAAAATCAAAAGTACTTTGTTGTGCTTCTTTTAACGCTGCTTCTGGAGACATCCCTTTTTGCGTTATCATAGATGTAACTACTTCTTTTAATCTTTGCTCATAATATCCCCTCCAGTATCCTCCTAATCCGTATTGAGTTAATTGTGCTTTTCCTTTTTCTACCGCTCCTCCCCATAAAGATGCTAGTTTTTCTTGTTGTACAGATGTTAATGTTTTTTCTGTTATAGCACCACCAGCAGCAGCTTGTTTGTTTAACAAACTATCAATTGCAGTTTGTACTTTTTTTGCTGTTTCCGGTGCCATGCCTAACACTTTTGCAGTTTTAGCGTAAAGCTTAAGTGATTCAATAGATGATTGTTTTGCTTCTCGTGCTGTTTCTCTAAATGATCCTTTTGCATCATTCTTAGCATTTATCATTGCATTAGAAGACGCAATTCCAGCCTTTGTCATATTTGTAGCAATAGTATTTGCGGCGACTGTACCAGATTCACCAATCTTATTACTATATATTGTAGAATTTTGAGCCAAAACACCCATTGCATCTGTACCGTTTTGAGAAGCAGTTTGCATCGAGCTAGTTATTGATTGAGTAGCATTAGCCATACTTGTTGACATAGAAGATGTAAGGCCGCCAAATCCACTTGCTACTTTAACTATCTCTTCTTCTGATTCACCTGTTATTTTCGACCAAGTTGCGCTAACAGCTCCGCTTATTGCATCCCATGCTTGTCCAACTGAAGCTTTCGTGTTTTCCCAACTAGTTTTTGCATTATTAGATATAAAATCCCAAGCATCGCTTGCAGCATTTTTTATCCCTTCCCATACTTCTGAAGCTAGTTCACCTAACTTTTTAAACGGCCAAGAAACAATATCCCAAAGTGCTTGCGCGGCATCCTGAATCCAAGAAACAAGAGTGTTAAATCCATCTACTATTCCGTCTTTTACGGTTATAACTATCCCCCAAAGTTTTACCCATGGCCATTTTATTATTTCCCACAAAGTGTTCGCGGCATTTTTTATCCAATCAACTACATTGTTCCATATATCTGCAATTGATCTACCTAGATCTGCAAACCATTCTCCTATTGATTGTATGAATTCCCAAATTTGTTTTCTAAAAATATAGATAACTGTAGCTGCTGCCATTATTGCTAAAATTATTTGGCCTATAGGGTTTGTTGCCATAATAAGCAAAAGCCTAGCCATCATCATAGCAAATGTTTTTATAAAAAAGAAAACACCCTTTAATAAAAGGGCTCTGGTAGGACCGAAAAACATTGCTACTACAAGAGCGCCACCAATAAGCCGACCTTTTGATCTAAGACCTTCTTCTAACCCCATACTCCAATCTGTAAAGAAATCCCATACGGCGCTTAACGCTTTTTTAGCTATCGTTAGCATTCCTTTGGCTAAAGCACCGATTAACCTTCCTCCCGCTGCTGCAAATCGTCCCTCCGCCGTGCTCATATCCGCTTCAAATGGAGATCCAAATATCGCACTAAATATACCCCTAAATAATGAACCTATAAAAGAAACTATCTTATCACCAACCGCACCCCAGTTTACTTTCATTATTGCGTCTGCAAGCTTATTCATCATTACCGCTGCAATATCCATTAACCATTTAACGCCTTCTATTGCAGCATTCCATGCCATTGCTACGGCTTCTTTGATTTTCGGTGCCCATTCTGGCCATTTGCTTTTTACATATTCCCAAAGCTTGGATACACTATCCATTACTTTTTCACGTATACCTTTATGGAATAGAGCTAAACCGAGAATCAAAAATCCACCTGGTAGAAGAAGTTTTGATAGCAATCCAAATGTTGCGCCCATGTTAGCTAATGCTGCTAACATTGGACCTGATTGTGTTACGAAGTTTTGAATCAGCGGACCCATGTTGTTCATACCTGTGAACATTCCGCTTATTCCAACACGTTGCACCAAAAGAAATCTTTTTGTTACTTCTGCAAGTGGACCGCCTTTTTTAGAAATATCATCTAAGTTTTCCTTTAACCTCGAAAATCCTTTGTTCTGGTCACCAATCCATTTTGTCACTAAAGGCTGTGTAAGACGATCAAGACTTGCCTTTTGTGCATCTAACATCCTGTTGTAGTAATCGCCTTGAGTTAGCCCGGTACTATAAGATTTACTAGCAGCCTTCCCTAAAGCATCATAAGTTTTTGCATTATTCTTACCAACCCTATCCATCGACTGCATTGCCTTTATTCCTTTTCCAGAACTATCCTGGATAAGGAAAGACATGCTCGGACCAAAAGCTTTGTTTATCTCTTCTTGCAGTCTCAAAAAAGTAGCACCCATTGGGCCGCCAGCTTTTTTTGCATCTTTTGAAACTTGATAAAGACCTTTTAGGAATTTAGCGGGATCAGACATCATGAGCTTAAAAACACCATGAATGTCTCCCTTTGTTTCCATTAACTGCTTGCCAAGTTCGCGTATCGTTCCGCCTTTTCCAATAAATTGCGTAGCTATGTTTTTCCATTCACCGGTTATCGTTGTAAACATGGAAGTAGCAAACTGCATTGACTCAGATCCGCTTACTCCCATCGCCTTGAATGCTCCTCCAACCTTCATTAAAGACAAAATTATTTTCTTTACTTCACCTGGACCTGCTGTTGAAAATGTAGCTAAATTCTTGTCTAATGTAGTTAGAACATTCGGGAGAGCTTGCATCGCCTCTTTGCCAATATCAGCCGATTTGGCCATGGCAAAATAGGTATCGATCATTCCCTTTGCTTCTTTTGTATTGAATCCATAACTTTTAGTTAAATTGGAAAATACGGTTGCAAGTTGTTCTCCTGTTACCCCCATCGTGCTCGTTATCTGTACAAGTCTTTTTATTCCTCCGGCTAATCCTTTACCACCAATTGCTTCGTTTAAATTTATTCCATGTTTTCTAAATTCTGCTACCGAACTAGCAGCACTTTGAAAATCAGAATTAAGTGAATAAGTAACGCTTGTAATTGTATTCTTTAATCTATTTGACTCCTTAGAAGTCAAATTCATTCCGGCTACAACCTCTCCCCATGTTTTTGATGCTTGCGCATATATTGAGCTAAATGCATTATCAATTCTAGGATTAAGAGCCTTTGTTGTCATTGAATCTATAAGATTACCAACTGCACCAAAAGCAGCTCCACCCTTTTTCACTACGCTGGATATTCCGCTTCCTAATCTATTTCCAAACCCCCTTATACCTTCTGTTGCTACAGATAAATTAGGTCCAATGTTTTTTAATGCATGGCCAGCAAAGTTGTATACGGATTTTCCAGCCGAAACGAACGCATCAGAAATTTTCTTTCCGGTTGAAACTATTCCATCTGTGGCTTTTTTACCAAATTCTTTTGCTGCATTTGATACGGAAGAAAAAGCAGATTGAAGTTTTGAAAAGGTTGAAGATAAACCAGTAACAGTCTTTGTAAGATTTTCATCTTTCGCCGAAAACCCAATTCCAAGACCTGCGAAATTTAGCGCCATAAAAATTTTCTCCCGTAAGACCAGCGCTAAATCTAAATCTATCTAATTCTGGTCAATGCTTTTTTGCTCTTATGCGGGACATTTCTTGCTTGTGTTTACTTGCAATGTGCCTCTCAAGATCGTCCTTCCTTCTTACCATTCGAGCCCTTCTTGAGCAAGGCATGTCCATGATTGAATTATAATCAAGATTCCATGATTCATGCAAATAAAACACTTCGCTTTCAAGCATTTCTATGTCCCCGAGTGGAAGAAAAAACCCGGTTGTCCGATATCCACCGTTACTTTCGTTTTTACTCCACAAGATGTACACTTATGTGAAGTGTCCATATCAATTCCACCCTCGTATTCCTCGAATGCTTGTCTAATGTAATTTCTTTCCCTTAAAGACAATCCTTGAATGTCTTGCAAGTTAACTGGCCTTCCGTCAATCTCTTGAAGCCTTACCTTAATTTGCAAAGAAAATTGATACGCATCCGCTTCGGTAGCTTTACTCATTTCACGCTCATGCTTTCCAAGGATAATCCTGCATGTACACTTTCTTCCTGTTGGAAGCTCAAGCGTGTAAACCCTCATTGACGGATCCTTCATCTGTTTTTGAGGCAGTTCGCGCAAATCAACAGATTTCCTAAACTCAGATCCACATTTAGGACAATTGGCTCTAAATGTAAAAATATGACCGTTCTCGATTGAAATCATACGAAGATACAAAAGCATTTGCATCCTATCGCTGATTGTCAAATTATCCACAACATCAGGCATCATGCTTGGTGTTTCAATACTAAAACCATCATCGTTGTAAATCTTGACTAAACAAGAACTAAGGATATGAGAGAACCGATGAAACGCTTCTATCTTTTCAGAGGCTAACATATCCTCTTCTTTTCCGGTCATTTCACGCATGATTACTTTGTTCAAAAGTACTTCTTTTTCGTCCGGTTTTGGCTTGTACAAAAAACCGCCAATCAAAGACAAAGCTCCATATGAAGGTTTTGCATCATTCGTTGTGTATGGCTTAACTTCTTTGCTGTTATCAAGAACACCACCCTCAGAAAACAACAACGGCTGATTTGATAAATCTTGAGCCATTCCAGTAGAAGGTCCGCGCTCAACTACATCTTTAGGCATTTAAATCCCTCCTTAAATTTCCTCTGTTGTTTACCTCTTCTGCCGCAACCTTGTTGTCACGAAGAAAATTTGCAACGATTTGTCTAATTAAACTAGCTACCGAGCGATCTTCATACCCGGCAATTACTTGCAACTCGTCAAAGTGAGTTCGATCCATATACATCTGAAATTTATGCCTTTCAGATGTTTTACTCTTTAAAAGTGGCAAGTTAACACCTCCGTTACATATTTGATATAGAAGTTTTCCATAACTTTAACTCATACCTATACTAGTCATCAATATAGGTGTCAACAAAACGTGATTATTATTCGTTTGATGGAGTAGGAATCTTGTACAAAAGAGGAAGATTTGGTTGATCTGTTTTTTTCTTTTTCTTTTTCTTTTTTCCAAGCTCTAAATCTTTTCCAACCCAAACAATTGGAACAATCGGAGAATCTTGACGCCTTATTACTACCATAGGAGAAACTACCGCCTTCGGATAAACATTTGATGAATAGGTCATCTCTTTTAGTGGAACTAAAATCATGCCGCTAAACCTATTTCTTCTATGTAGTCTATTGCTAGATCAAGTTCCATGATACTAACATCAGAAGAAGTTGCATCAAAATCGCTTGCAACTTTGTACCTGGTTGGAAAACACTCAAATAGCATCCAAGCTCTTCCGGGTATCCTGGTAACAGAACTAGTATTCGGTAAAAATCCTTTTGCTATTGCTTCTATTGCCTTAAGCTCGTCCGCTGTTCCTGTTAATCCTAGCGTGCTATATCCGCTGTACTGGATCAAAAGCATATTTCTTCTTTGTCCACCAAGCGTATTAGGAAACAAAGATGTTTCATCACCTTTTAGCGTTGCAACTATCCATCTCCAAAAGTCTGCATCTTGCATGGATGCACCGCGTTGCAAGGTAATACTGTTTACCGAGCCACCCGTGATAATATGCCTTTTGAAAAAATGATTACCCTCGTTCATTTCATCTGTTTCTATCGTTAGTTCGGGAGCAGAAATGCTTGAAAACCCAGCTAATGGATTCATAAAAACAAATGGCGGAACCGTTAAAGATGGAGAAATATCTACCAAATGAAATTGGTAATTTTGTAGATGGTCTGTGAATCTTATCCTTGGCATTTTAAAAAAACTCCGGTTACGCAAATAAACGCAACCGGAGTTGTATCATATATTAACCAGGATTCCTAATTTGCTCAAAATCGCTTCCATAGCTGATATATTCACATGCCACGTCCATCTCGCTAATAGCAACTTCTGAACTAGTAGCATCAAAATCAGCTTCAGGCTTAACACGAATTGGATAAGCTTCATGAAGCGTTAAAGCACGAGATCCGACGACACCTACTACTTTTCCAGAAATGTCAAAGGTGTCTCTTGCTCCCGCAACGTCAGCACGATGAATATTATAGATAGTAATATCAGTTCGATATTCAGCGCCGTTAATGGCAGCGAGCGCCCATGCCATGAATGGAGCGCCGTTTCCGCCTTCTGCTAACGAGCTAATGCCCTGTTGAAAAGTTGCATCACTAACAGATGGAACTCCCATTTGTTTTCTCGTCCAAACATAGGTTCCTTCTCTGTATTCCGCACTTTCCATCGAAAGCTCTGGCGTAGTAATGTTGTTGAACCCTGCGTTCGCAGTAGTAATATAATCAGAACCAGGAGTTCCGATAGATACTGCGAACCGAAAAGCTTGATAGAAATCAGAAGCAATTGGTCTTGGCATGTTTTCTTCTCCTAAAAATCTTTAACGGTTATCCCGTGTTTATTAACCATTATTTACCTTTTGCGAGAACCTGAACCGAATGAACTCACCAGGTTTATTCGGTGCAATGTAAACATCGCATGTCATAATCCCAGCATCAATATTAGCTTGAGGATTGTTGCTATTATCGCACACTACCCTGAAACTCTCGGAAGGTTTGGTTCCAGCAAAATATCCATCGCTGTGAAGTCTAAGAAGGAAACTAGTCAAAGACAAGTTGATCTTGGACCAAAGCGTTGGACCATTGTTTTCAAATACAGCCCAATGCGTTGACAAGAAAACACTCTTTTCAACGAACATGAAAAGCCTTCTAACTTGCACGTATCTCCATTCAGATAGCAACGAAAGAGCACGTGCTCCCCATACCGCCCTTCCTGTTTGTGGCGTGTCTGCGATTGGGTTAATGTTCGCTGGATAAAGAATGTCCCTCTCGCCTTTAGACAATACCCTCTCGACACCGATTGCTCCGTTGATTGCGCCATCGCTTACACCAGCAGGAGCTTTTGACACGTTTCGTTGTTGATCTGTTCTTGCAAACACACCGGCAACAAATCCGCTTCCAGGGATATTTTTTGGCCTGTTATTCGATAGTGGGTCTGCAATCGTAATCCAAGGATAGTACAATGCAGCATAACTGGTATTGAAATTCCCCGTGTATCTTCGATAATCAATAACTTCTTGTGGAGTCATTCCAATAGCAGGATCAAGAATGATGTACTTGTCTTTTTTGTCTTCTGCCCAAGAAATCAAATCATTGGCGATTGTTACAGAACCTGCAAAATCAGGAAGAGATACGTTTAAAATCTCTTCAATTTTATTGAATGCATAAATGCCTCGCATAGATGCTTCAAGCGTTGGATCTGTTACCTCAGCGCGAGTTAAGGGTCCAGTTCCGTCCGCGCCACTAGTAAGCGTACACGTGGCACTAGTAGATTTTGCTTGTTGTTTGTATGACAAGTTAATATCATCCCCGGATCCAGGAGCAACATTGAATGTTACAGACCACGCGCCAGTAGTATAAACAATTGTTCCAGTTCCACCGGCATCTCCGGTTAAGGTTCCGTCGCTATTATCTGTAAATACCTCTGCTCCATCTGTAACAGAAAATGTTCCGCGAACGATTTGTGGGTACAATGCATAACCAGAAAATGTTAGCAATGCTCCAGTTCCATCCGCTGCATGTTCGCTTGCAATTGTTCTTGGCGAGATTTGCCATGGAACTCCAGGTGTAGTCCCTTCAGCTATACGAACAAGGCTTGACTCGGAGTTTACAACGTCTTCGATATAGTCTGGATCCGTGGAAACAGTCAAGTTGACTGGCCCGATTGTTTCGGCCAATGCATAGTCTCCAGCACCAAGAGAAGATTCTTCGTAAACATTGAACGTGAATTTCGTCCATCCACCGTTTGTCCTATCTAAGTAATCGTCGTTTCCAACAATCTCTACCTTAATAAGATTTCCCCATGCTCCTTCATTTTCAGCCGTAATATCCCATCTGTTTACAGCGGCAGCACCATCGACAGTATGCGGATAACTAGCAATTGGCAATCCAAGAAGAAGTTCGGTTGCATCATCGGCAGCGGGAGCGGTAAACGATATCTTTGAAGTAGCAGAAGCTGTGGGAGAAGTAAACTTCAACCTGTTTCCACCGGCTGCTGTATACAAGCTGCAAACACTTGATAATGATGGATCAACCAATGCAAGAGCGGCGTTAATGTTAGTAACGATTGTGCTCAATGCATAGCTTCCACCTACTCCAACGTCTCCTGTAACGTCGATTGTAGTAGCAGCAAAAGAATCAACCGTAAGCTTGATATTGTAATGTGTTGCATCAAGTGTAACAATTGGGTTTGCTGTTTTCCATCCAATCAATGAAGCATAAACACCGGCAGATTCAATACTACAAGAAGCTTTTACTGCATCGGATGGGACTTCTCGAACCACATATGCCCTAGAGCCACCATTGCTAAAAAAAGCAACTAGTTCATAAGGAACATAAGAATTGGTCCAATATGATCCAAACTTATTCACAAATGAATCAAACCCGTCAATAAACGTGGCAACTCCTACAGGTCCCCGTTGCAACCATCCACAAGTTGCATACGTGGATGTAGAAACACCCTGAATAGGAGATACGGCAGCGGGCCGCTCTTCAACAAAAACTCCAGGTGATAAATATTCAGCCATTTTAAACCTCCACTGGCTCGGCAGCTACCTTGCCATTTTAACTTTTCCCTGGCATCGCCAGATTTATTTTTTTAAAAACGTTTGTTCTTTCTAAACTTCTTTGAAAAAAAATTGTTTTGATCAGAGCTTTCTTTATCAGAGTCAAGATCTTCTTGATCAGACTCTTCTTCGTTCTCTAATTCATCTTCTTCTTTGATTGCTCCTGTTAAATTTAATGTTGGGGTATTATCGCTAGACAAAACAATTTTTTCAGTAATTGGTTGCTCTTGTTTTTCTGTTACTACCGCAGCATCATTTACTGCCACTATGTTTTTTTCTTCTTTTGAGGCAACATCAATTCTTACAACTTGGTTTTTTGCCAATAGAGAAACAATTAAAGAGCTTCCTGCTAGAATATCCGGTATCTCAAATCTTCCTTTTGCTGCTACCGAATAAACATAATTGCCACCAAGATCAACAACCAAAGGTTGATTGAGTTTGTTTTTAAAAACGGCCATATCTATCTCCTTTTTCGATAACTATACTACACTATTATTATAATTAAAGTCCATAGTTCTTACAGTCTCTGTTACATAAGGATCGTTCAAATCAAGCTCTGCTTCCACTGTAACATTTACAGCATATCCACGTTGCCGATCAACTATATCTAGAGCTTCCTCTAAACTAACCGGACCATCTGAATATGCATCATACGTTCTGATTGCGCCTTCGCTATCTGTTACCCTAACAAAAGAATTCCTTGGCTTGTATGCTCTTAATATAACTTTCAATAGCTTAATTGCGTCGCTCTCGGCTCTTTTTCCACTGGTTAAAGCGGATATCATATAGACAATGTTATATGGAAAACCTCCATATTGTTCTTCATAAGATGTGTATCCACTAATGACACTTTCACCATAATTGACATTTACATGACTTGCTCCGTCTGCTGGCGATCTATATTTCAAATGAAAACTAGGCCACCTCTCTAGTGAAATATCAATTGAGTCTCTTCTTACAACAATGCATGGAAGAACAAATGCGTCTAGCCTGTCATCAGGAGAAGCCCAATGAACCATTACTCCTGGCATTGTCTCGCCACGTAAATTTGGATCTCTGAAATCATATGGATATGTTCCATAAGAAATACCGTCTACCATCAAAAAATAATCGTCGTTAACAACAACTGCACCCATGCTTTCGACAATACCCTTGTCAAAATCGCGAACAAAAACATCTCCTGTTCTTGTCTTGTTCACATATATGGGTTTTTCAGACATTTATTTTTCTTCTTTTTTGTCCGCACCCGGATGCGCTTGCTTGGCAAACCCGAAGTCTGGAGACCTTCTTGCCAAGTACCAGGATAAGCCGGTGCATAAAACAGCAAACCATCCACAAATTTGCATCGCAAGTTTAGGGAGAAATCCCGCCGCTGTTAAGCTATTGGATACAATCGCAAGCGCACCAAGCACAAACGAAGTCCATGCAAGCATTTTTGCTCTTTTTTTAGTCATTGGTATTTCAACCTGATTAAGTCCGCTCGGTACAGAAGATGGTTTATCAGTCATTTCTTACCTCATGTTTAATCTGATAAAATCTACAATCTCACGTAGTCTTTCGTTGTAATCAGATCCGTCCGGTTCAAGGCTGATTCCAGGATATCCGTCCAAATCTTCCGAGTTAGATAAATATCCAACTTCCTCGTTTTTAATCGGAACAATAAAAATATCGAGGTATTCAGGTGTAGAATGAGCAATTAGTTTCAATCCAACCATCTTGCCTTCCTCGTCCCATCCAAATGAAACTTCTCCCGCACCACCATCTCTTGTTGCTACAGTTTTTAACCCGAAAGCCGGAAATCCTGTTTCGTCGTAAATATCGTTAAAGAGACCCATGATGAAATACTTAAAATCATCTGCATGTGTTCTAGGAAGATATTCTCCCCAACCTTCATGCAACTTGTTTCTTAGACTTTTTCTTAAACTGAAAATGCTCATTTTATCACCTTCTCTTGGAATTTTTTGCAGTCCTGCATGAACTCCTGAACAGGCATCTTTTTTAGCTTTGGTAAGTCCTTCTGCCATTGCGTGTAATCAATATCACTGACACACCTTTTGTACTTTTTGTTAGACTTAACCATTTCCATTAAATTGGAGCGAAATTTCTTGCATGCATATCCCCAATGCTTGTTCTGTTTTTGACCGATTCCAAATTCCATCCTGATTGCGTTAAAAGCCATGTCTGATAAAATTTCTGGTTTTTTAATATCTTCTTTTGTTCTAGATTTTGCGTTGGCTTCCTCGAACATGGATTTGTTTTTGTCTAGTATGTTCGTGTTTATTTCTTTTACTTTGTCTGCTTCTTTTTTCGTCACTCTTCTAACTATGATTTTTACGTCTTTGCTAGAAAACGCATTTTCAGGAATTTTTGTTTTGTTCCAAGGGCTGTATTGGATTAGTAAAGCTGATAAATCGCTAACTGGTTTTAATTTCTGAACCACATAAATAACATCCTCTTCTGCATTTATTTCAGACATTTCCATTTTTCTTTTGTCCGCTACAATTGCATATCCGATGTTATTTTTATCTCCAACTCCAGAAACTTCTTTTTCTTTTATAAGCTTCTTGTACTTATCCATTTCTTTGCTCTGTGGAAGAGCACGAATAAGGTCTTCCTTGAACTTCTTCATGGCATCCCTAAGAATCATTTCTTTCATCCTAGAAATCCTGCTTGGAAGTTCTTTGGAAAGCTTATTAAGCTTATCCCATGGACCTATTAGTTTTACCTGTATCAATCCTAATACCTCTTCCACTCGTTATCGGGATCAATAGATCCAGCTAAATCCTCGATTGCGATAACCAGCTTCTCGGTCATTTTTTCAATATTCTTAAACTCAGCAGGGATATCCGCATCCACATCACCTAAGTTTTGCACGTTGTTCTTGAACGCACTATCAAGCCAATCTCCTGCTTGGCTTACGGTCTTGATCTTGTCAAAGAAATCAGGAGACACGGCTACTTCTTTTTTTCCGTTTATTGCTTCGAGCAATGCATCATATTTTTTGATCCTATATGCCTTGCTTTCCTCTTTTCCAGGAATATCCATTTTTGAAGCAATAGCCTTCGCTGCAATAGAAGGAGTTAAATCTAATATTGGAACTTCGATTTCAATTTCATCTGCATCTTCTTCGTCAGAAGAAGCACAAATAAAAATAACATATTCCTCATTGAAATCATCGAATCCAACAATAACCCCATTGCTTAACGTGATAACCATGTCATTATCAATTTCACCATCAAGAAGAGAAGCAAGTTCCTTAAACCAAGACTTTATTTTCTTTTCATCACCAACGATTTCTTCAAACTTAATTTCCATTTTTTTTTGCTCCAATCTTTAAAACCTATTCGGTTTTATGATCCCACAACTGCATAATACACATTAGCGCTAGTTCCACTTCCGTTGCTAATGTATACAGACGTAAAATCTATTTCCATGTATAGTATACCTACAACACTTGTTGAAGGAACCTTTAAATTCAACGCTCTAGCTGCATCTGTGCCATTAAATTTTATTGTAATGTTTTGGTCGCTTTCAATGTAAAACATTCTTCCTGTAGTGAGACCGGCACCCATTGTTAATTGTAAATCAGTAGTGCTGTTTGCTACTACTATCCTTGCAGATAAAGACTCGGCCAAACTAGTTTGTGCATCAATCCTGTCTTGTGATGCACCCCTGTCAATTATCGGGTTCAGCATATTGGCCGATTGAGATGTTTTTAGTTGCACTTGTCTTCTAATGTATAAACTCATTATCAACCACCATGTGATCCACTTTGCCATGCATCAATTGCATCTTGCGTATGGCTAAGAATAGTTTCAATATTTCTACCTAATGTAAGTATACCTTTTGCAGCTAAGGCTCTTACTGTATCAATCCAAGACGAAAGACCTATTACTGTATCAAGAATAGATGGTCCGTCTTCCTTTTCACGCTCATCGTTTTCCTCGTCTTCTTCGTCTTCCTTTTTTTTCTTTCCGTCCTTTTTTTTCTTGTTTTTTTCTTCTATTTCTTGTTTTATGAATCTTCCTTTTTCGTCTCTTACTTTATTGTTCTTTATTACAACTTTTCCGTTTTCTTCAGAAGTTTCAAAACCACTATCTTTTCCAACTATCTTTTCAATGTGTTTTTCTACTGCTTTTTGCTTTGGTTTAGATGCAATAGAATCTTTTACTGCATCAGGACCTTTTTTTACTTCTCCGTCTTTTCCAATCATAATATGTGTACCGTGAACCGTAACCCACTTCTCTTTTGGCTCGGCTTCGAGAACCAAAGACGCAATGCCTAAAATCCTGCTTTTTGCTTCTAAAACATTCATTTGCAACCAACTATTTTTATGTTCGCATCACTTGTTTCTATTCTTTCAACCGACACACCTTTGACTAAAGGAACGAATGATTTTTCTCTTATTGTACTAACGTGTTTCTTGCATACGCCGAACAATATATCCTTGTTTGTGTTTACACAAAACACATTTTCTATTTCTATTGAACCACATAAAAAACAAAATTTACTAAAAATACCGTCTAATGGACCTATGTATTGATTGTAATATCCTCCGCCAAGTGGACCGAAACATCCAACACCTCTACATGATCCAGTTATTCTCCAGTTTGAAGAATGCAAATTCTCGCACGTGCTACAAACAAAAACAAACCCGTTTTCTCTTGCTTCTTTTGCTTCGCCGGAATTTATCTTATCTTTTATTGAAATCATCTAATCCCAGTATCCTTTACTTAGTTCCATCATTACTTGCGCCAATGCTGATTTTATACCTATCTTCTCAACCCATGTTAGTGTTTTTATCCATTTTGCTTCTTGTCTTGTATGTGCTAATTGTCTGAAAAGCTCTTTCGATAACCCCATCGCTTGCTTCGGCGTAAAATCTGGAAACGCTTTCATGATACCGACAATCAATAACGCCATTAGCCAATCAGATAGGTTGTTAAATGTCTTAACACTAATGTCTTCAGGTTGTTTCCCTTGAGAAGCTAACTCGATTGCCCTCCTCGCTGTTTCGTCTCCGCCTTGCTTATTTAGCGCATTTCTTGCTTCTCCAAATATCTCAATTGTACCCCTGGATAAGGCTAGCCCGTCCATTTTTACCATCTCAAGAAGCTTCTCTGTAGGGTCATGATTCATTGTGTATTTACTCTTCTGTTCGGCTCAAACTTGGTATTTCTTCTTAACGATACCTTGTACAAAACATAAATGTTTCTGTCGTCATCCATTATTCCATCGCGATCTGTGTCTACAATATCATAATGGTTTCCCCAACAATTAACAACATCGCCAGTCTTTGGTGGGGTTGTTCCAATTGTCGCTTCCCAGTCTATTCGTGCAAACCACAATTGGGCGTCCCATTGTGTTCGTCTTCCTTCTTCTCCTGTCGTTAATGCATGCTCTGGATTTGTTCCATAACAAGCGATCTTTATTCCGCTTGGCTCATAGTCAAAAACAGTTTCGTTTGCCTCGTCCCATAAAGCATCTCTGGTTGTTTGTACTGTGTTAAGCACATAGTAATAGCAATACATACCTGCAAGACGATTTACTTCTTTCGCGATACAGTTAAAAAGAGCTTGGTCTTTTGTATGTATTAAAGTTCCCATGTTAACCAGATGAATTTATGATACCTATTACTTCTGCCAAAAACTCGTCGCCATATCCAAACGGGTCTTTCCTTTCACTATCAGAAAATCCACCCCTAATTATAATAGACTCCTTTTTGGCTTGTTTTTCTTTTTCCTTTTCAAAGTTGCTTTGTGAACCATCACCTTCTTCGCCTTCATTTCCTTCTTCGCCTTCTCTATTATCTTTATCTTTTTTGTTGTTGGTTTTTTCGTCGTTAGCATTTTTAGCATTGTCGCTTAATGACTTCAAAAACGCAGAAGAATCGTCGATTATTTTTGCAAGTGCTATAGAAGCTGATTTCCTATCACTGTTTTTTATGAAATCGGCAACTCCGTCCATTCTTGATGCAAGAGTGATTGCTTTGCCAAGTAACGTTTCTTGTTCGGCTGAACTCATCTTTGATTCAACCATTCTTTTTACAGTATCTATATCGTCAACTTCTTGTGTATCAACAGACCATTCTATATCATTTTCTCCTGATACATGGCTTGCAATACCGCTTATTGACCTTAGTTCCGTTAATAGCAAATCTATATTTTTGTATTTTCCCATAATGTATTCCTATAGTGGATCTGTTGCCACTATTGATCGATAATCCCTGTCTTTTGCAACCCTGATCACTCTTGGCTCTCCTTGATGCTTCTTTCCTCTTTTTATGCCAGCACCGGTCAATTTTATAGACAACTTATCGGGAACACCACCCTTCTTAGATGCGCGAGATGCATATCCCCATTTAATCATCTTGGCTCTAGCTATCTGTTGTGCGCTTTTTGCAGGAGTTCCCCTAAACGGATATCCGTTCTTGATCCCTGTTACGTAAATAGCACGAACGACGTGCTTGTAAAAATCAGATTGATTAACGTCTTTACCCGCCCTTTGTCTCTTCTTTATTTCTGCTGGCATTGGAACTCTGTTTCCAGGTGCCGTTGTCTTCCAGTTAGCTGGCCAAATTTCCAAGTCGCTTTTTCCAGAATCAGACGCTTTCTTTGGAATACCCCCCGGTTTAGCTTTTGGCCTGACAGCTTGAGTTTGTCTTTTTGCTATCTTGGGTTTTTTTGCACTAGTATCTTTTTTATCAAAATAGTCAAAAGACTTTTGTCCTTTTCCTACTTTTGGGGACTTCATTTTTTTAAGAGCGGCGCTTGTCTTTTTCCTGATTGTTTTTAATGGAGATGCTTCTAATAAAGTGTCAATTGATACAAGATCTCCGTTACGCATATTTTCGTTTATGCATTTTTCACTTCTTTGATTCCGAATCAAACTTTTTAAACTAAGCAACATTATCAGCTTCTTTTACTAATTCAGAAACAGCTCTTATCCTGTCAGCCAAACAAGAATCTGTTATTTTCATTATATCTACCGAGCTTTTTTTCTTCTTGTTTTTCTGAATAGCTCCATGAGTAAGCCACTTCGATGTAATCTTTGGAATCGAACCAATCAGTTTTCTTCTTGTTCTTTGCTTCATTCTTAAAGCCTGTTAACAAAAACAATCAAATCTAACGGATTGTCAAACTTCTTGCTGTTGCTTTTCGCTTTGCTTGCAAGAAGAAAAAATCTTTTTACTAAGTTTACATCTTTTGCTTCAGGATATTTTTTCTTTCCATCGAAAGAAGAAATCGCATTTATTGCGTTTAATCGTCCAATGTTTTTTAAGTTTTCAACGTACATATCAACGAAGTCTTTGTATGAAATGCCTTTGAATTCATTTCTATCTAGATCCTGAAATTTTCCTATTTCATATCTAAGATCATTTTTTTTAGAATGAAGCAAATCGTTCTCGGCGCTTCCAGCTTTATTTACCGTCTGATCTGGGTTATCTACAATGTTTTTAACAATTTCGCTCGAAACGATATCATTTACATATTTTGCTATATCTAAAACATTCTTTTCAGATGGATTGTTTTTTTCCTTTAATTCACTCAAGAGATCTGAAATAAAACCAAGTCTTATCTGTACATCTTCAACTGAGAATAACTTCTCGTACTCAGCATCCTTGGATTTCAAATCTGGAGCCTTTGAGTATTGACTCTTTGTTCTTTTTTGGCCCTTCTTCGTAAGCTCCTGTGTTCCCTTTTTTAGAACACCGGCCTTTTGCAAAGAAGCCGTACAGACAGCAAACGCCTTTTGTATATCGCCGCCTTTCGCAACAACATCCGCTACACACCTACGAAGACCAAGTGGTTTTGATGATTCACCTGGCATTACTTAATGCCTTTTTTCTAAAGATTTCTTTTTCTGATTTCATAATCACTGTATCCTTTTTTTCTTTGCACTATACGATCAATCTTATCCGAGTTTTCGTCTTCCCATTCTTCCCAAAATATATCTACTACTCTCTCCATTGATTCAATTGTCCATTTTTTTAACTCAGCAAATGAACTACAATCATCAGTGTCCATGACAAGGTGACGATTATCAGAAATATGAGAACTGTAAATATTCGAACTGGCAACAATGTGACCTTTCTCTTCTCTTATGAAAACCTCAATCATATAACCATCAAGATTCACTTCATGATTAACTTGTGACCATGGAGAACTAGGATCATAATAAAGCTCGCGCTCAATATAGTATTTACTCAAGTCATACTGAAGCTTCACGCCGTTTCTAACATTTAAAACACGTATTAGTTTTGCGTTGTATTCATAGTCTAAAAATTTATCTATGTCTTTTTTATTAAATGCACCTGTTAAAAATTTACTATCGCCAGATTCTATAATTCCTGCTTGATACTGAAGCTCCTCGATTAGTTGATTGAGCTTTTTCATAAATTTACCTTTCTATTACATCAAGCTCGTCTGCAATTTTAATCAATTCAGATGTAAGCTTATCAATTTTAATAAAGGCGTTTTGCCATTTTGACACCTGAACTTTTGTTAACTTTCCTTTGTTTTTCCATCCGTCGTTAAGCATTATTTGAGATAAAGACATAATTCTTTGGGCTGTTGATTTTAATTTCTCAGCAGAACCAAATGACCTCATTGGATCTAGCACAGTTATTTGCGCCTCTTCAATTGATTCGATTTTGTTTCCTTTGTATTTTTTAGGAATAAATTTTTCAAAACTTTTTGGATTGTTCTTGAATTCTGATTCAAATTCATCAACAAGGTCTTTTGCTATTTGTTCCCTTGTGGGTTTACTGAAAACAGTTGACCATTCTTTTTCGTTTGAAGAAAATTCTTTTGCGTACTTCCGTGCTGCCTTTTCAATGAAATACATAAAGAGCTTTTCCGCTGATTTGCTATCGTATTTCCCTTGTGCTTTTTTTACTACTAGGTTTTTGTAGTAGTCGTTCCATTTGCTGTCGTATAATTGCCTGTCGTTATCAAAATAAAGCTCAAGCTCTTTCACTGCATCTTCATCTACCCCGCCACCTCGGGCTTCTGTGATGCCAGATTGATACTGAAGATCTCTGATCAGGCTTTTTAATGTTGTCATTTTTCAATCCCTTTATTTAATCAACTTCATTGCAGTATCAGCCATTTTTTCAAATGGCATATTCAGAAACTTCTCTCTGTTTGCTTGATTTAATTTGTTTGCCACACTTACAACTGCGCTCGCTGTAAATGCATCCACGCGCCCAATTCCAGGAATCACTTTATTTTGATGCGTGTCAACAATATCTTTTAAATGAGTATACAATTCTTCTCCGCTAGTAGTCGCTTCCTTTTCTCGCCTAACTGTTGGTTTGGAAGTATTTTCTAGTGGTCCAACGAGTTTCATCCATTGACTGTAACGCATGGTAATATGATTCTCATCAATATTTCCACTCGCCCCGGCGATGTCTATAGCCTTCATTCTAAACTCTTTAGGAATTACTCCTGATGCAGCGCCAATCTCTATAAACGGGTCTCCCTTTGCCGAACTCATAACCTTCGTTTTTAATTGTATCCCTAGATCTTTTTGTAGCTTCTTTTTTAGTTCACGTGAATATGAGGCAAACACGGCGCGTTGCTCTTTTGAGACTGCCTCGAATAATCCAGATTCAATGAACATTGCGTCATCAACAAGATCACTGATTTCTTCTAGCCTTCTAGTTAAATCTTTCATTTTGGTCTCATGTTGTTTTTCAGGCATTATTAATCCTTTAATTACCACTATTTCTTTAGTCTCTGAAGCGCTTCCGCTATATCTGAAAGATTGCCTTCGGCAAGTCTCATTCTATCGTCCGCTGCTTTTAGATATTCAACCACTTCACCCATTAGCTTGACGATCTTTTGATGATTCTTTTCTGATATTGGGTCATCTATGCCTCTCTTCTTTGTTGCAATCTCAATTCTATCTACGGACTCCTTCATTGCATCAAATGTTTTTTTGAATTTATTTCTTAAAAAAACTTCTACGTATCCAAGCCCTCCATAGAAGACTTCGCTTGAATCACTCTCTGCCTCTTCCACTCGATTGACTTCCGCGTTACCATCTCCAAGAAGAGATTTCATTGACTCAAGCCTAGCCCTAACATCTCCTAAAGAACCAAACGTGCCAAGTGAACCATTCTTGGATTCCATTTTTTCGTCTTCCTTCTTAAACCACTTTTTTAATTCTGGATATTTTTTAAAAACTGCTTCTCTTACCTTTTTTGCGACCTTCTTGTGCTGTGGCCACGTGCTCCATGTCAAGGCTATCTTGGCTTGATCTAAGTCTTGAATTGGCCATTTTTGTTCTTCTGGAAAAACAAAATCAGAAGGATCAAGTTTTTCTCTTTTTGCTTGAGACATTTCTATCTGATACTGCATTATGTTCTCCTAAAAATAACCAAGCGCACGACCAAACCGTTTAGCCATTTCATTTTTATCTCTTCCTAGTTTAACAAGAACTTTATCCGCTAACATATCAAGGTCTCGAATAACTACCTCGCTTTGATCTGTAGTAATCGCAAAAGACATTCTTATTTTGAACATCTTTTCAAGTTCTTCCTCTAAATCAAATGTTGCCGTTATCGGCATCTTTGGATCATCACCAGAATGATATCTAGCCATACGCCAAACATACGCATAAACACCGTTCTTTGGCTTGCCTGTTTTTAGAATAAGGCCCTTGCCATGAGAAGAACATTGTTTTACAGCTTCATCTACATCGCTTGTTACTTTTTTGATGTAAGCTAAAATTTCTTCTGGAACAGGATCTCCACGCTTCCATATTTTGATTCCGCCAGATGCATCACTTTCAATCAATTCATGTACACTGCTAAGTCTTGTAATAACATCTTTAAAATTCATGTTCTTCTCCTAAGCAATCAAAAACATTGGCGGTGGTATTAACGCCAATAACTCTTGATCTAGCTTATCAAAATCATCTTGTGCTTCGCGGATTAAATCAGCTCCGTCTAGACTTACGTTTCCTTGTGCTGCTGGAAGACCTCCGGTGTATTTACCCCTTATTCTTCCTAGCGTGTATTTTGTTTCTGCTAATGCCCTTTTTCTGATTAAATATTGTTCTGCCTGTGGAACCAAAGGAAGATAATCAGAAATGAAAGGGGTTTTGTACATGTAAATAACTTTACCGCTCTCTTGTGGTTCTGGCGCAAGGCTTAGTATTTTTGTTTCTTGATTGAAGAACCAATCTTTATCTACTGATAAAACACGAGCTGCTATTTCTCTTTGTTGCAACCATTGCACAAGACCGGAATAAAAACCTATGTTGCCTTGTTGTGCTGCATTTTGATCGTATGGATATCCGTTAATATCAAGAAACCCGTTCCATGTATTGCTTAAATCAATCCTAAGACTAGCCGTGAAAAAAACTTTCACTACATCCGATACGACTGGATCTACGGCTGATAAATCGTATTCAACTTGTCCTGCTATAGCGTTAAACGTTTCTTCTCTGTACCATCCACGATAAGAAGACCACCATAGAAACGCATCCTGAACGGCCATATCTATTTGCTCGTCCGATGTTTCTACACAAACAATAGGATCCCCTAGTTTCCTTTTTATCCATTCTCTAAGATTTTGAATGTTAACGGTCATAGTTTACCGCGTAAACGCGCATCCGGGTGCGTGTTTATCCGTTAAGTAAAAACATATTCAATGAACCTGTACAAGCAGATTCACCTTGAACGTTCTTCATTAGTGAAGGTTTAATCCATCTCGGAAAAGAAGTTGCGTATCCCTGTTTGCTAAACGAAAACAAATACGGTCTTCCCATTTTATCGTTGGCAATCACAAACTGATTTTTCCTGTCATATTCCATCAAAATCTTTCTTGGGATTTCCTCGATTGCAGCGTCTCTTGATTCATATTTTTTCTGCACTGAAAAAATCATTCTCTTTGTTTTTGAGTCATCATTAGAATCTTTTTTGTTGTAAATAATACTGTCTCCACCATCATATCTTTTGATTGAATTTGCAGCGTCTAAAAGAATTTGCTCTTTGCTTACGTTGCTAGGATATTCTGGCGCAATATCAAACTTATCTTTTTTGACCGGCTCTTGGTCTTCTGCTTCTGTTAAATCAAATCCAAGTGTTTTTAAAATAAAAGATTCGCTAAATTCTACTGGTTCAATATCTCCCACTCTTGCTATTTTGTTCCATCTTGATTTTTCAATCCAAACAGGGAACGCCGTAGCAATGCCATTTTTGGAAAATGTAAACATGTAAGGTTGGCCAACCTTGTCTTTTGCTACTACAATCTGATCTGTTTTTTCTACGCCGTTTAGAAGTCTTCTTGGAAAAATTTTAGCAGCATCAGATTTAGTTGGATATTTAGCCAACACCTTGAAAATTTTCCTGTCCGAAGAAGAAACCTCGTTTCCTTCTTCATCGGTATCATAAGAAATTTCATTGTAGTAAATAACATCTCCACCATCATATTTGTGGATTTGTTCTTTTGCTCTTTTTGCTAAATCTTTTTCCATGTTAACCCCAATTAGATTCAACCCATCGCTGAATCGTAAACGTTTACTGTAACGACATTGTTGTCTTTGTGAAATGTAATGGTTACATTCAAACCACGAAACGCTTTGCTTCCAAAATTCCAAACTATTTGATAATCTGATTCCTCTTTGTTGTGGAATCCAAAAATATCAAACTTTTTCAAAATTGGTACTAGCTTTTTGATTTCGGATTCGATGTTTTCAGATGCTTCTTTTTCATACGTATCAACCGAACCAAGTTGCTTGTGCTTAAATCCAAATTTAACTAACGAATCTTTTATGTCGTCCATGATCTTTTCAACAGCCTTAGCTTTTGACCTCTTTGCTTCATACAATTGACCACTCAATCCTTCTTGTACTATTTTTGCATGTCTAGAATGATGCTTATCCTCAAACACGTCCATAACATCATTAAAAAATTTATTTTTTTGTCCAGGAATATACATTGGCATAATCGCCTTCTCCTATTGCAGTGTTTGTGCAGACCTAATAAATTTATCTGTTTTTATCGTTTCATGTTCCATTAGTTCACGTAAAGATAAACCTCATAGATCTCTTTTTCTTTATGAGGAATCTTCTCCCAAACATAAGTATAAACCGCCTGTCCGTTCTTTTTGTAATCGTATGTTCCTGATGTCTTTCCGTCTGAATTTCTTGTGTCTTGTGTAATATCAAGACCAAACTTTTTTGCTTCTGCGGCGAGTTTTGCTCCGAGCGTATTTCTTTTGTTGCCATCAACAAAACCACTTGCCTCACCAGCTCGCTCATTCAATTTAAAATTGTTAACATTTTTAGAAAAAACAACCACAAGCGGATCGCTGTATATATCTTCACCTGTCAGTTCTTCTGCCCTTTTGGCCTCCGACAAATAGCCAAGTCCATCTTGCACAATACGAGCATGGCGACCGTGATGCTTATCCTCAAACACATCCATAACATCATTAAAAAATTTATTTTTTTGTCCAGGAATATACATTGGCATAATCGCCTTCTCCTATTGCAGTGTTTGTGCAGACCTAATAATCTGTCTAGCTGTCACCGCGTTTGCTCTAATTCCATTTTTCTTTAATGCGTCAACAATGCTCTTTGCATCTGATTTTGCGACGCTTCCAACTGTTATGTATCCAGCTTTCATTAAAGCTTCTGCTTTCGCATCCCCAATGTTAGGAATGTCTTTAATAGTATATTCAGATTTATCTTTTAAAGAAACTTTAATCTTTTCAGTTTCTTCTTCTTTGAATAGATCGTCTGGTTTGGTTTCGTTCTTAACGATATTTTTGTTTCTATCGTCTAATTCAAATGATTTTCTTGCTGCTTCTTCGGCAGCCTCTCTTGCCATTTTTTCTTCTTGATCTGCTCTGATTCTATCCGCAATTGGAATAGTACTAATAACAGATCTTGGAGATTTGTCTTGCGTAGGAATCTTTGGAGCATTATCGCTTGGATGCCATGCTGTTACAACTGCATCATCGGAAGTACGAACCAAAATTGGTGGATGCATTGGATGCGTTTTCATCGACCATTTTGTCCATCTATCTCCCGCTACCACCGTATTGTCATCGAAAATAACCCCATCTACTGAACAGTTCCCTTTTACATCTGGATTTTTTTTGTACTTCATAACCATCTATCTCAAGCTCCATCTTGTTTGAAATTTAATAAGATAAAAATTGGCGGCCTAGTCAACCCTTAAAACTAGGCCGCCTTAAATCTCCTATGTACTGGTAAATGTAATATCTACCACTTCAGAACAATCAACCGGTCTCGCATAAGAAACTGGCCATGCTCTGAAATACACTGTCTCGTCTTCGGCGTCGTCAACTCGACAAGATACTACACCAGCGGCACTCGGAGTAACAACCAGCAAATTCGTTCCAGCCCCACTTACAATTGTCCCCGTTACAGCGGTTCCAAGAGTAGCGTTAACGGCAGGAATCGTGCAAGCTGCATTGTCGAACACACCAAAATACATGTTTGGTGCAACGTTGGCAGCCCCAGTTTGAGGCATAACCAAATCAAACCCCATGCCTGTTTGATAATCTTGATCTGCTGCTGGATCGCCCGGATCTTTTAGATTACAAACGATTGGAGATAAATCCGCATCTTCTAATTGCCCAATAATCAGTACACTGGTCGAAGAGTTGCCCGCAACCATAGCACTGTATTCGGCGCTAGACCTTCCCGTCAAAACCCTGGTTGCACCTGCGGCGCAATTCACGTAATCAGGGCACGGAACAGGATTCGATGAATTATTGATCACTGTGATCTTCATTTTAATCCTCCTTAAAAAGTGGGTGCATGCCCAATTGCATGCACCCTTGCCCTAAGTTACGGGGTATTAGTTACCGTTAGTTGACCATAAAACTTGGAATTAACAAGCTTGGTTGCGTAACGAGTACGAATACCTTTGCGAGCTTGGAAGTTCGCAGGATCCAAGAAGGTAGAAGTCACCTGCATTGGAACATAAGGAGCATACACATATCCTGAATCGAGGAATGTGGTTCCCTTCAACCCAACAATGGCTTTTCCGGCTTCCATGTATGGATCCACGAACACTCGCCAGCGATCTTGAAGCGTTCCGGCTTCAAAGATTCCGTATCCTTGGGGACCGGCTGGCAACGGAAATCCAGGTCTTCCACCGGTTCCCATTCCGGGAGCGGTTGCGCCTGCGCCTGGATTATAAATAACCTTGAAATCTCCATGCCGAGCTAGAGCACTAAACACCGTTTTCACATCAGGAGCACAAACGATAAAGTTTCCACCGCCTCGTTTGGTGTCAGTGTGAATCTTCTGGGAAATCTTATCGCAGTAGGTAAGAATTCCACTGTAATGCTCAATCGGGGTGCGTCCGGCTGGAACAGCAGCATCAAACGTTTCTTTGTTCACTCCGGCATTAGCAGCGATTTTCAGATCATTGATAATTTCACGATCAATTTCAAGCTGCATTTCGGAAGCGGTTCCACCAACTAGTTCGGACTCAATGTCCATACCAAGCATTGCTCTCAAATCATCGGCGCTCTCAGCACTCCATAGCGTCTTGATTTTTCGTGACCAGGCTTGAATAGGCTGAAGCTGAATATCAACATTCACTTCTGGAACGGTGGTAGTAGCAGCTTCCATCGAATAGAAATAGTTTGCATAAATCGGAATAGCGTTATCAACATTACCGCTAAAGGTAATATCAAAAGCACCACTCGAATAAGTCACCGTGCTAGCAGCTCCGGTGTCACCGGTAAGCGTTCCGCTTCCAGCACCATCATAAATACGTTTGGCAACGCCACCAACCACCGTAGTGAACTCGATTCCTGCGGTTCCGAATGCATCATACGGTTTTACCGGTGCCCAACTAAGGGTCCCAGTGTAATGAGCGGTAGAACCATTTCCGGTTCCTACCGTCTCATGATACACACGCTCGCTAGAATAATTGGAATCAAAATTCTCAATCATGTTCTGGCCAGCAGTGATTGTACCTTTGCTTGTTCCATATTTGTACTCCCAGAAGAACACGCCACCAATAGGAGCGCTCATCGGTTGCACCGAAACTAAACCGTTCGCAATCAAGTTTGCCCATACACGTCGAACCAAAGGAAACACAAACTTCACATAATCAGGAATAGCAGCAGTAGTGCTTGCTTCAGTCAGCAAAGGCGACTTCTTTGATTCATCAAGAAGATGTGCCATCTGATTCTCAAACAAGCGAGCCATGCATCGACGTTCCCATCGGTCATTTACGCCCCTCAACAAAGGAGACCATTTCTCTTGTAGCACATTGGCCACTTCATCGTTGAACATCCGGCCTTGGATGTTCTCTGCTAACATTTCACGAGCTTCCATTTTTTAATCCTCCATAACTTTCATTGGAAGGTGTGGTCAATAACCACTAATTAGTATGGCCTTCCATCGTTTTCGCCAGAAATTTCAACACCAGATAGTTGGCATAGTTCCTCGATTGGAACACCAAGAATTTCATTCTTCGATTGAGAACTATTTGGTGCTTCTCGTTCTTTCAAATGCGACAATCCGCCTGCAATCTTGGTATGAATATCCTCAAATTGGAAACTTGGCTTATTCTTCTCATTCCATTTTTCAATGATGGAATCAACCATTTTTGAATCACGAATATCGGCTTCCTCGAAGATTCTTCGCAGTCTTGCCTTGTGCGGATGATCTGAAATTTTCTTTTCCGCATAAGCACGAGCTGTTACCGCTTCGCTGAACTGAATAGATTTATTCAGTTGCTCTTGCAACTGCCTGTTTTTCTCTTCTAGTTGTGCGATACGGATATTCTCTTCTTTTTGTTTGTCTTCTTCTTCTTTCAAAAGAAGAACACATCCTTCTAGTGCGGATTTAAATTCCTCGTTCGTGCTGAAACGACTTACATCGCCCATGAGATTGATAATTCGATCTTTTGCTTCGTTATCTTCTAGAATACTTAAAGTTTTCTCCATGTAATAACGATAGCCAATCCCCTCGGCAAATTTCACCGCTTCTTCACATGCACCCTTGTACTGATCAAGTTCATTGTCTTTCTCGACAAGCTTAACTCGCAAATTTTCAATCTCTTGATCTTTTGCCCTAATCACAGCTTGCGCATCTTCATCTAACAAGAATGGACGCATTTGGCGTTTCATGCTCTCTACGAATGCTTTCGCTGCTCCAACTTCAGGATCGCTAAGCATCTCGCTTCTTACCCTCTCGACTACTTCATTTTCTTGTTCAGAAACAGCCGAAAGGAATTTCTTCTGAAAATCATCTTTTAAACTTTCGGCAACCTTTTTCTCTACTTCAGAATAAAGTTGCGATACTAGTTCTGGATGGTTTTCTTTCAATTGATCCATTGTAATAGTCATCTTATGACCCTCCAGAGTAACTTGTTTATTGTTTTCTTTTTCCTCTTGGTAAAATTCTGGTAATGCGGTTGAAACGGCTGGGTCCGCAACGAAATCCCATGTGAAAAGCTGATAATCATCTTGCACATAGTCTTTTCCGTCGTTGCCCTTTCTTGTCGTTCCAATACCCCTACTCGATACACCAACTTTTCCACCCCCCTCTAAAATGGCTTTTAGTGTTTTTCCTGTTGGAGTATCTAACACTTCCATTGTTCCGGTAACGTTTTTTCCATCATAATCAATGGATGTGATTAAGTGACTTGCATCAGACAAAGTTGTCTTTCCATCCTTTGGATGGTCCAGCATGCCAAAACACGCACGGTTTTTAATTTTGTCTTCTACTCGCTTAATCTCACGTTCCCAGATCTTTCCAGGATAAACACGGCCATTTGCAGTAGGGATATCAGCGTGCGCAAGAATCCCCTTCGCTTTCAACACGCCTTTTCCGTCCGCGTCTTTTCCTTCAAGTAACTCGTACTCAAAGAGAAAACTATCTGTTAACGTTTGGGGCATAATCCACCTCCATACTAGTAAGGTTCATTCCCCAAATGTTCGCCATATCCAAGTCCGCCTAATTGAGACCGAAGCATTTCTTTTTCTTTGTCAGTCAATTTACGGATCCCCATTTGCAAACCAACAGGATTCATAACGTTCTCTGGAGCATACACTTCGCTGTTTTTCCACCCATAAGGAGCGTCAACCAAAGAGGCTTCACTATATTCTGGATCTGGATTCATCATGTTCCCGACAAATGCTGCTCCCTCTTCAATCCCTTCATCCATTTCAATGATTGATTTAATATCGTCATGCATTTCAATTAAATCATCCAATTCAGAAGAAAGTGCGTTTACGTGAGCCTCGATTGCCTCTTGATCTACAACACGGACATCACCATCATGATCACGAAGAGCTTCAGCCCATTTTGACGCTTCATTCGCAATGCCCGCACATGCTTCGGCAACAACACCAAAATGCACGTTGGTACTCAAATAATCTTCAAACAACTCTAAATATCGATCTTTGGTAGAATTAGCTAATCTTGATATATCCAGATACAAAGACTCAAGTTGTTGTGCCTTGTTTTCGTATTTCAATGCGTCAATAGTATTCCCAATCCCCTCAATCTGAACAGGAAGGTTTGTATTGAAACTTGCGCTAGTACTTAATTGTCGTCTGAATCCTTTTCTTGCCTTTGGCATCTTGGCAAGCTTTAACATCCGTCTTTTGTATTTAGATGTCTTCTTTAATCTCTTCAATTGAGACTTGTGTTGTTTGTAAAACTTTTTAGCAGCTTTTCTTGATTTTAATTTCTCCAAGCCTTTTAGCCTGTGAATTTTAACCATTCTAGCTTCTTCAACATCCTCAACATCCTCATCATCATCATCATCATCATCATCATCATCATCATCCATCTCTTCTTCGTCATCATATTCTTGATCTTTTGCTTTTTTCTTTTCAAAAATCAAAGAATCAAAATCATCAAAATCTTCATTTGCTGGCGAATTTGCATATGCTTTTTTAATAAAAATTACCGTTCCGTCATCAAGTGTTACATACTTCCCTTTTTCGCCTTCTGCGCCAGTTTGCCATTTGGCTTTTCTTGCTTTTCTCCTGGCTTCTTCAATTTGATCATTTGTCAAATCATCAAAATCTTCTGAAGCAGCAGAAGCCATTTTTGCCGCCTTTTTTCGCATGGCCGCATTTTTTCGCATGGCCGCATTTTTCTTGGCCATTGCAATTTGCTTCTTTGCAAACGCTTGTTGTTTTTTTAGTTGCGCTTGCATTTCCTTGGGATCCATTTCGTCCTGCTCGGTAAGGAGGCCAAGCGCACGAAAGTCCTCTTGCAAAGTGTTAATAGGTCGATAATTCATTTTTCATTCCTCCTGATAAAACCTTACAGGGCTTTAGTGCCCAAAGATTGTTGTTCCTAAACGTTAGATAGCTCAGAAGCTACACGTTTTATTAATCTTGCACCAACCTCTAAAGAGGCATAGTTTTTTGCAATCGTGTCATGAACTAATGCCATAGCTGCTACATGCTCTTTGTCTTCATCGGAAGCAGCACTTTCAGCTAACTTGCAAACTGATCTTAACTCTTCTAGATAATCTTTAACGAATTCCTCGAACCCCTCTATCACAGAAGATACATTGGAATCTTTAAATCCTTTTGCATCATATCCACCGATTGACTCTTCTACCCAAGACCAAATTGTTTTTAGTTTTTCAGAAACTTCATTCAAAGACTCAAGCACGTCTTCATACATGCTGAAAATATTTCCGTCTTTTATTGCTTCTTCGTACTTGGTCTTGGGTGAGTACCTAAATGTTGCACCACTTGCTCCCCAAAGTACCTTGTGAATCACCTTGCTTGACTCGGAATATGTTTTTCTCCATGGCCTTTCGGGAGAAAATAATTCGTTTAACCCCATCCTTGCTTCTTCAAGTGGATCTTCGTCTTTTAACAAGTTTCCAGATTTAACCAGATCGCGCACCTGGCTTCGTGCTGTTTCAAAATCACCGGACAAAAAAGCAGAAATGGCATTCATCGCTGTTTCTGATAAATACTCTTTTTGTTCTGCTTTTGTCTTTAATACAGGAACGTCAATTGATTCTACTTTTTGAATCTTTATTTCGTTCCCGTCTCTTCCATAATTGGCTCTATAAAAAGAACCTTCGCTAGTAGTAACAATTACACTGGAAGGAAAAGTGGAAACAACGGAAATATCATCTGGACCATTAGCGCTAAATAGCTCATATTCCTCACTAACTAAATCCTGTAACGATTGAATTGTTTCCTCGTAAGATCCAGATAAAATCTGATTCACCGCACTAGAAGGTATGTATCCTGGCATCTTCTTTCCTTTTGTAACAATGTATCATGTATTGATCTAAACATTGTTATTATCCATACATGACATTATCACTGTCAAGCAAGTTTTTCCATACATTTCATAATGATATGTAACTCTTCCATAAGAGTAACATACATTATGTTACTTTTTTCCTATCGCATGTTTTAGCTCGTTAAAGAATCCTTTTGTTTGAGCTAAATGGTTTCCCATTACACGTTGCTCGCTAAGCAATCTTCCAAGTTCGTGTTCTACACGCCGCTCATGATCTCTGTTTCCAGAAAATAGGCTTTTCTCTAAATCATTTTTTGAAACATTGAAATTTCTATACCGAATTGGTCTATTGGGTACACTAACTGCTATTGTTCCTTTGGGATTGCCTGGTACATCAACTGATTCAAACGCACCTTGTTGTTGTGCTGCATCTTGTTTCATTTCTTGTCTTTTTTGATCAAATATATTTTCAATCTCTTGATCGCTCATTCCAAACACTTTGCTTAAAATCCAATGCTTTGAAACTAATGCATCCATCTGTTGTGCAAATTGCGCCCTTGTGTTTTGTACCTCTAGTTGTGCTAGTTCAAAGATAGCCGAAGGCACGGCCATTTTTATATTGAATTCAATAAAGGATGGATCTATACCCATTGCAGATAAATGAACTTCTGCAACGTGCCTCATTCCTTCCCTATATTCATTTTGAATTCTTAATACCGCTCTAGAAAATCTGACATCTTCAGAGCTATTATGAACAAACACACCAGCTGATAATGCAAAATTGTGATGTTCAATAACTTCAATGTCATATGTATCAATTACTGGACCTTCTGAAATCGATGAAACATTATAGTTTGATTCAATGTTATCAAAAGATAAAGACTTGAGATTATCACCATGGTTCAAATCACATGCATCAACATAACTCCCATCTCTCATCATAAATGGATGATCTGGAGTACATGTTATTTTTTCACCATTATCAAGTTCAACTATAACAGTTTCCGCATTCGCTCTTGTCAGCCTTGGGTTGATTGCTTTTCCTGGAACAATGTTCCCATTTTTGTCAATACTATAAACCCAATGCTCTCCACCATCATTGGCCATTTGCTCTATTGTTTTTTCGGTTCCATCAAGAAGTGATATCTTTGTGTCTCCAGCCAAACACAGCGTTGCCCTTGAAGGCATATTTTCATCATATCCAAGATATGCTTTTGGAACTTTTAACGCCGCAAAAAGTTTAGATCTAAAATATTCTATATCTTCTATCCCGGTCCATGTCGGTGTATTAAGAACATCCGCCCTTACTACTTCTTTTGAATCTCTTACAGGCAAATAAAAATCTTCATCAGATGAATTCTTGAGATATACACCGGCCGAAACAGCAAAATTGTGATGTTTTTCTATTGTTAATGTATATGTGTCTTCTGTTTCAACTAGAATGTTTATAGAAGAAACTTTTATTGGATTATCTTTTAATGGCATCAAAAACGATGTATCGCCCAAATATTGTGCCTCTTGATAACTACCATCACGCAACATAAATTTATGATCTGGTGTGCATCGAATTTTCTCGCCATTATCAAGAGTTACCTCTACAAGCTCGGCGTTTCCACGTGTCTTGCCAGCCCAAACTATCTTTCCTGGTACGACCTTATTGCTGTTTTCTCGATCAATAGAATAAACCCAGTTTTCTTTTCCTGACTCATGTTCGGCAATGACATCCTTAATCGAGAGTGTTCTACCGTCTAACAATGGAATAGCTGTATCACCCGTTAAACATAGTGGATTATATCTAAGGTTTAACGTTCCTGTTCTTGGATCGACAAATTTGTTTTTCTTAAATGTTTGCGAAACACGATGTAAATATTTTTCTGCATCCTGCGGGCTCATTCTTCCAACATCAACATAAAAAGCAAACCTAGAAGGTGCACGTGATAAACGACTTATTAAAGCTGCATCTTCTAAAAGCATCAATCGCTTCCAAATCCATCTCGCTGGCTCTAATATTCCAAGACCATACATTGCTCGGCGACGTGCAGAACGGAGTCGCATGAACGCCACTCGCCAAGGTTCAAATAATACAACTCCGCTAGATTGGTCTCTTCCCACACCCCTATCAAATTCTATTTTCTCAAATGTTTGAGTAGGAATATTAAAATATCCCTTAAAACTTTGAACGTATCCAACGCAAAGATTGTTGTGGTCTTCTAGTCTTCTAATAGTTGGAGATGGAAGAAAATTTAATCCCTGTACACCATTCTCATTTACAAGTATTTCCTCTGCTAGTAATCCATACTTGCAAAGCATTCGAATGCTTTCCCATGCCTCTGAATCTACTTTAACCTTATCCCAGAACATCTTGTTCAATTGTTCCTGAATGTCACCATCTTCACATTCAGTCCAAAGAACATGCCTCATTTGATTGTCTAAAACTGTGGAATCGTCGCTATAAATATCAAGAGTAGCCGAACACTCAGAATACTCGTCCATTCTTTCATAATCAATAAACCTTGCCATTAAGGCATTATCAACCTGAAGTTGATCTGTAATGGACGTATAGCCCATTACCCCGGCAGCATAATTTCCGTCTATATCGTACCGAAGATCATTTATGTTAGCGCCACCTGAAGCATCATCTAATTCTTTTTTATCCCTAGAAAAAACACTACGGATAAAACCGACAATCTTACTTCCTATCGGCATTATTCATCCCTTCTGTTTCGCCACAAATAACCGGCCAAAATACCGCCAATAAATCCATTTAACATTCCCATAATTGATATGGAGATGATTTGATCTTGTATCATTTCTATACGCTTTACAATTCGCAAACAAGGATAAAACAAAACAACATACTTTGCAATTTTATTAACTTAGTCATTTATTTCTTTCATGTCTATATAGCATGAAATGCATGTATTCTTGTCTTCTAAACAGTCATTGCAAACTATATGATTACACTTTTCACAAGAACGCAAACACAAAAAACAAAGACTCTTTCCACAATGAACACAATTGCCGTATGGTCCACTAGCTGAATCTCCACAATAAAAACAACCAAATTTTTCCATTGTTTTTTAACTACAAAGAACCTTGTAGTCTTCTTCCGTGCGAACGAATCGAGTCTACACTAAGCCTGTTTTCGACTGTTCCAGGATAATAAATACACGCAGTTAATAAACTTTTGCTGCCATAGTTAGAATTAGAGAACTCTATAACAGGAGCTACATACGAACTTCCTATGATCACGCCACCATCATTCATTCCAAGAGAATTACACCCGTTCATTCCATTTCTTCTCGCCCATTCCCACAATATTCTTTCGACACGTCTTATGATACCGCTATCATTAACAAGACACCGTAACTCGGTCGTTCCTTCATCAATTCTCTTAATTGAAAAACCAACATCCTCAAGAGAACTGATAATGGAAGGAATGTTATATGAACTATCTACTTCTTCTCTTGCTTCATTTTTTGAAATGGAATTCTTAAGTTCCATAAAATTTTTAGTCAACATAGCACACACCTCCGCGCTATATCGCTAATTGTAACATTCCTTATACTGAAATTCAATGATAAACGCGCATCCGGGTGCGTTTTAATTCTAGTATTTTGACAGGTCTTTTAGTTCGAGGAGAACATCAAACATATAATCTGGCGTATGCATTTCTTCGTCATCTTCAAGATCGAGAGCTTCTTCAAAAGTGTTTCTCCAATCCTTTAATATCAACTCTAGTCTTGTTTTTTCTTTTTCGAGTTCAAGAATCTTGCTTTCAAGATAAGCAATCTTATCCATTGGACTAACCATTTTTCACCCATGAAATAAATGAAGGTTGGCACTCATGGAAGTGTGATGAGAATTTTCCACCTTCTCGGTATACTGCAAAATCAAAATCTTCTTCTGTGCAATCTATGTCAATATTCCCGTTTTCACATGGATTGCAATCAATAGGTATTACACGCCCCATTTTCGTTATTGCAAAAAAGATTTTCTTTCCGCATGAAGGGCAACTAGTTAAAAACTTAAAAACCGGATACATTTATTGTTCCACCCATAGTGATTCCAGGAGAAACGCTATCAATACTGTTTACCACGAACCCATTCCTTGTACCTTCCCACCAGCATGGCCATTCATCAATTACATTGTCATTTATGCTGGCAAGGCCGTGGCAAACAGACTTAGCTTTTAACCAATTTTTTTCAGTTTCTCCCATAGATAAATATACGTCGTTGTAAATACCAACGCTAGTGCAAGTGCTCGATAGCTTCATGTTGTTCATTATTGTCTCTGGACCTTTGAACACGAAAAAATCGTTCCCTTCATGAATAGAACCAATACTAACACCAAACAATGAATGCATTGCACCTGATTTTGAGAATAATGCTTTCACAGTTTTTCCATACGAAAAACCAACTTGAACTAATCCGCTTGCATCATCAGTGTTTCCATATGGCCAACCATGACATTCTGCAATCCAATAGACATACTTCTCCGGCGTAGGCAAAGGAGAAGAAGGTGATGGGGATTCACTAGAACAAGCACAAAGAAAGATAAATACAAAAACAATGTGTCTCATGGTTACCTCAGTTTGAGTGAGCGCAAATATCCATGACATTTGCTCCCGTTCAGCCCGTCTAGAACAATTGAAGTTACAGGATCTAGATCCAAACAAGTTCCATCAATTTGCTCGATTGCGTTTTCTACTATCGTCCCTTTGTAGTATTTCGCGCCAGTGTTATTCACATACCACGTAATATCTCCAGTGCTAACAGCAGCCGAATCAGTTGGTATGCAACTGTATCCCGCTTCTTCTGCGAACGTTGGCATCCATATAGCAGCATCCGCACCTGAAAACCTTAGTTTTAAATTTCCAGATGCATCGCTTTCAAACCCGGTTGTTTTTGTTAACGCTGGATGTGTTGTATCTGTTGCCATAAGCCCCCAATTTCCATTCAGTACAGAACAATCAATAGACCAACTTCCAACACCGCCTTGATGCGCAATATTCAATGTTCCAGTAGAACATTTTACCCACATGCTTCCATGTAATGCAGTACTGTTAGAATATCCTATTGCGGTTGATTCTACATACCCTCCACCCATAGTCATATTTGCACCACTTTTAGATCCGTCTGGACCTACCGTGGCAGCTATCGTTGCAGTACTGCATGTCCAATTCACGCAATTAAAGCCTTTGATATAAGTATTATAAATAACCCTGTTTATCCTGTTTCTTTCAATTGGCCATGAAAGACCGTAGTTGGAATTAGACACACCTAGCAAATCATGTGGTGCGCAAATTGATTTTGTTGCCGACAATGGCGTCGAATCAATTGGATAACACATACCTCCGCCAGTACGAGAAAAAGTTACATCGGATGCAAGTGGTTTAGCTCTATCTTCTCCACCGCTAGGACCTTGGAATAAATCACCACATAATTTTTTGTGGTCTTCTAATGTTGCTGCATCTCCAATATCTACCCTTACCCTTGCCATTCCTCCCATTACCGCCGAACCTGTTAACCCACCAATAAACATAGTTCCTGTAGTCTGATCCCAATTACCAGTCGCATATAAATTTGTCGTTGACATAGTAATCTCTTCGCCTGACTCAAAAAACTTTGCTGCATTCGTAGTCCGTCCATCAAATACAGCCGTAATACAATGCCAAACACCTCCGTTTGCATCGTTTATTACAGAAGCATTTTTGGCCCCACTTACACCGTCGTTTGTTGCAAGAGTAAAATATCCGCCTGTATTATGTGTTATATTCCAGCCTTTTCCAGCTTGCCAATGTCCTACCAATAACAAACTGGCCGTGTATTTTTGACCGTTGTAAAGCATGGTAACGGACAAAAGATTCCCGTATGTTGCCGGTTGTGATGTTTTTACAAGTCTATAGTCATATCCTAAATCAAAGAACACAGCTTTTTCGTCGTATGAAATTGTTCCATCGCTCGCTCTTACTGGCAGATAAGAGTTCACGTCCATGCGAGG
Source organism: uncultured Ignavibacteriaceae bacterium (assembly GCA_964559565.1). GTDB lineage: Bacteria > Bacteroidota > Ignavibacteria > Ignavibacteriales > Ignavibacteriaceae > IGN2. Next base: position 75,027 of record CAZLJI010000001.1, read on the forward strand.
AGATCCAAGAACAGACAAATCCCAATTTCCCAATGTTGCATCATCTGTAATACTAGATCCTGACCCTTGCATAACCCAACAATGATCTGGTATGCCGAGGTTTCCTCCTACGTTACCACAAAACTCATTTTCCCCTGTTCCACGCGCTGATAAAGCACCAATGTCACGTGTAGCAATCAACTCAAAAAGTATTTCAGTATTGCCTATATTAGCCCCAACACTAGAACTAGTTCCAACATACAACCCGTAGCCAGTTCCAGCGAAAACGCTGATTAAAACAATACCAACAAACAAAGACTTCTTTTGTCTTTGAAAGAATGATTTTATTGTACCCATTATTTTTTACCTATGCGGGTGACATACCCTGAACTACAACTTTTAAAGTTGTGCCAGCCGTCAAAGCGCTAACTTCAAAATAAATATGAGATCCAACTACTGGAGGTATTTGTAAAACTTGGCTATCTGTATCTGCTATTCCACCGGCGTATTTGAAGGTCCAAGTTGTCATCTTTGACCAACCATCAAGATAACTGTTTTTTACCCACATGTTAACAGTAGCTTCCGGTTCTGTTCCACCTGAAAACAAATATGAAATTTGCCAGATTTCATGGAAAAGACCATCCCCAGCCGTGCATTGATACCCAACCGTGTTTTCATCAGGTGCGGTATTTGTTTCTGTAAATGATATAGCATCGCCACCGAACGGCTCACTGGATCTGTAATATCCACCATATACAATCGCCATAACTTTTCTCCTTTAGGTTTGCTATGGAATGATAAGATGAATCAAAGATAATCTCAACTAGTCTTTAACTTCAAAATCTATCATTCGCCTTGCGTGTTCTATTGCAGTCTCAACAGCCTTCGCAGTTTCTCCTAGTTTTATTGCAAACTGCGTTGCTTTTTCTAGTATTGACCTTGTTTCATTTATACCAGAAATAAGAGAAACTATCGCGCCTATGTTTTTCCCGTTGTATTCATTTATCCTTATCCCAGATTTTGATTCAAATTCGTCAAGGCTGGATTTTAGTGCTATTAGTTGTCTTCGGTCCAATGCAAATTCGTTCTTGCCTAACAAGACGCCCTTGTCCATTGCCTCTGATATTTTTGATTTTATTTCATCCCTATGAATGTAATTTGATTTTAAATCATCTATCTCGGCATATGCACGCTTCAAAACAGATGCAACAAATTCTTTATCTAAAGGACAACTATCTAGCTTTTCAGCTTCTACAATAATATCTATTTTTTTATTCTCTAAACAAATCCATCCCCATGAAGGCGGAAGCTCGGCTCCTTGGATGCAATCTCGTGTCATGGTTACAACCCACCACTGATCACAATACCTTGCAATAGCATCTGCCTTTTCTGGACTTTTCAATTCTACTAGCCAATCTCTTCTACTAGCTTTTATCTCGAAACCTAAAATAGAGATACCACGGCTTTGCCATAACGATATAGCAATACCGTCCGCTGTTCTAGCGTTCCCTCCCTCTGTCTTGCTTCTTAATTGTCTGAAAAATGCCCAAGTAGGGCTTCTGTATTTCTCTTCTAAAAGCAGATATGCTTTTTCTTCAAAAGACGAGACTCCCATCTTCTCTTTTCTTTTTATCCTTATTTAAAATTTTATTGATCAATAAATTCATACGAAACACTTCTCTTGTTACATTAAAAGAAACCTTGTTTATCTCGTCTATCTTTGTTTCCTTGTCTTTTTTATTAATCATAATCGCACCGGCATAATATAGCATCTAAAAAAATCTCCTGAATCAACACATATAGGAGAAGAATTATCTACTATTCTTAGCAAACAATCATCACTATCTACTCTAGACACCGCGTCCGTTAAATAAATAGAGCTTAAGGCAACATCAAACTTATCGCCTTCCATTGACATGATAATTTCTTCGCTTGCGTTCCCTTGTTCCGCACCATCTGCAAAAATCTTTAAAAACATATTGGATGAAAACAAAGAAACAGGATTTAACTTTGCTTCGTCTACGCTAAGAAGAGCAACACGCTTTAACGCGCCAAGTAAATCTTTTTTCGAGACTGTAACAGAAGAAGTGAATTTATCAGGAACAACCCTTTCATAGTTCGGGTATTTATCATTGTCAGTTCTTATTGAAAAAGCAATATTTCCGTTTTTCAAAAAGAGAACATTATCTTTGATTGTAATGTCAGATTCTTTTTCATCTACAACGGACAAAATCTTTTTTAAATCAGTAAGAGCTTTTCTTTTTATTAGTGTTTTTTCTGCAAAAACAAATGGAAAATCGTTTGTTTTTGATATTGTTAACCTATGTCCATCAGTAGAAACAACCTTTAAAACACCGTCCGTTGACTCGAACAAAACAGAACTAATCGAACCCCTCGATTCGTTATCCGAAGCAGAAAAAATTGTCTTGTTTAAAATATTTAAAAACACTAAATTGCTTATCTTGCTAAATCCATCATTCGGAAGCATTGGGATACTCGGGAAATCATCTCCGCTCATAAACGCAATTTGGAACTTGCATTTTTCGCCTTTAATACTAAGAAACCCATCTTCCTTATTGCTTAGTTTGATTGAATCAGATGGAAAGTTTTTGATGATATCATGTAAGCTTTTTGCGTTAACGCAAAACGATCCCTCTCCTGCTACTTTCGCTTCACCGTTTACAAAAACAGAACTGTGCAAATCAGTAGCAGTACATGTAAACTCGTTTTCTTTTATGCAAATTAAAACATTGTTTAAAATCTGCATTGGTGTTTTCTTGCTTGTCACGTCCTGGACGCAAGCAAGAGCTTTTTCAAAAATACTTTTGTCTACCGTGAATTCCATTTTTACATCTCCTTATCTACCTGAATCTTGATGTATATGACTCATTCCACTCTTTCGGAATGGGTTTGCCCGATCCAACGCAATATTCTGGCCCGCCGTCATCGGCACCTAAATCTTTTTGCCATTTTAATGCAACCTTTTTCCAAATCTCTTCTCCTGGATCTGATTCTCGTTGATCACTGGATTGCCTATGAGCATAAACTTTTGTCCATACCACGCCCATGCGCTCAAACTCTTCTTTGATGATTCCAAATAAAACATCACAGGCTTTTTCTTGTGCTTCAGTAAATTCATGGGGCCCACCGCCTGATTTCCACCATGTGTAATTCTTGCCGATTAAACCTGGAAAATTCCCGGCAATCTCAATCCCTATCGCTGGACCAGATAAATCTTGTGCATGCCCAATCCCCCAATCAAACGGATGCGTCAACAAAACATCTCCGCTCCTAGTAATACCACAATGACACCGCGTTCGTTCCCACGTGGATTCATCGTTCGACATCCAACATCCTGTTTGATGAATAACAACACCATGGATTTTTTGTGGACTTCTGTCCTTACCAAAAAAACCCGCCGGGGCTCCAAATACTAATCTGCAATCTTTTACCGTAACACCGCTTACCTGGTAAACTTTTGCACCAGAAACAGTACGGCCAATAGCCTCAAATAACTTGTTCCATGTTTGTTCTCCTACCACCCCGTCTGCATCAATACCCAGCTTCTCTTGCACCTTCTTGGCAAGCGCTTCAGTTTCTTTCCCAAAAAATCCATCGTTCTCTAGGAAGTCTTCGCCAAGAAGTAACTCGCCAAACTCCTGGAACCTATGAACGGCTGGCCCGCTCATGTAATTGCCTTGTCGCAAAAAAAGAACTGGATTCATTTTTTAATCTCCATTTTTCGCGCATCCGGGTGCGCAATACAGCAGGTAATATATATCATATTTTGCAATTTGAAAATTAAATTAACCGTCAACAGGCTCGTATGTTTCCTCGAAGATATCAGCACGACAAGGATATACTTCACCTCTTACCCCGGTAATTATATAATCGCCAATATTGGCAGTCATGGTCCCTTCAAATGTTTCTATATTTACCTTTACATCAGTTTGATAGGCACTAATGACTATAGGTTTTTTTCTGTATTTTTTCACATTCATATTTCAAAACTCTCTTCCGTGCTTCCTTGGTCTATTTTTATTGTACTCAATCTTTTCCATTATTGCCTTTCCTAAATCATATCCCATCCCGCCACAATAGTCGGCAATACGAATTACACAGTCTGCTAATTCTTCTTCCACTTGTGATACAACCGGAATTTTTTCTGAAGGCGGATTACCATCACGAAGTCCCTCCAAAGCCTCACTAAGTTCAGAATGCATTAGCGCAATAGCCTCGGCACCATTTCTTGGAGTATCCCAAAAACCATGCTCTTTGGACATATCAAAACACGTCATAGCAAGCGTGTTCAATGAATTAACAATAACATCTTTATCGGTTTTCATTTATGCATCTCCTTTACAGTTATTAACGGCGTTAATCATTTTCCTTCTCCAAAAACAAAGCCGCCATTTGCATCGCTTGCATTTCGATAGAATCATCTCCATCTATTAAATCCGAGTCACCCATCAAACGATCACAAGCATTGACTAGAGCCCTAATCGTTTCCTCTGCCTCTTTAATCTTATCGTGACAGGAACACAACGGACATGGTTGCGAGCCATATTGAATGGCTATATGACTTCTATCTCCATTGCATTCATAGATATCACTCATTTTCCTTCTCCTTAAATCAAATGAATCAATACAAAAATTGTCCGAGCATTCGCAAATCTTCTAGGGTTGCTCTCAAAACCTCTTTATCAGCAAACCATGCATCGGTTGCTATTACATGCTTTATCGCCCAAGATTTGATTAGTTGATCCAATTCAGATTTTGCGTCCTGGTTGAAATTAAGGGGAACAAAAAACACACGATCATCTATCCCAGTATCAAGAAATAAATTATTTCCCATTCGCTCTAAGACATCACCGATATCAAAAATTCCATCTGCCCAATCTTCAGCGCATACGTATTTCACAGTGTAAAATACTACAGGCCCATTCTCTAACGAAAGAGAACCAAGACAATTTGCCTTGCACTCGTCAAGCGTTTCAAAAGGTCCATGCAATGAATCATTATTTTTCCAAGGATAAGTCCAACAATAGCTCATTTTATTCACCGCTCGCTTCACGTGCGCATCGTTTACATCTGCCGTCTTGTGCAGATCGCCGCTCATCAAAATGTTCTCTGAGTTCCTTTGCCCACTGGACATAGCTCTTATTATCATATGGCTTATCTAAGGCGAGTTTAATTTTTTCTAATACCTCAGACTGTAATTTAAGATAATGCAGTTCTTTTTTGTCCCCTCCCCACTCTGGGCACTTGTCACTATCACCGGATATCACACTGTTACTAATACGCCAGCAATATGATGATTCCTCAAAATGCCTATCATAGGCAGATTCTACACCTGACGGTTCCTTTTTTACTATGTCCTCTTGCCAATTCCACATTTTGGCGGCATCTTCTACCGTATCACACTCAATTACACGACTGCATACGCCACATTCAAGCGTATATCCGTTATCAACCTTAGCTAAAAAAATTCCCTCTGGTGCACCGCACGTGCATTTCTCTAAAATACCTGGCCATACCTGACATAGTGGTTTTTTCATTTCTTACTCCCTGTACCCATCGTAAATCTCAATACCCAATTAGTTTGTTTCATAATAAACAAAATATCATCCAAGTTGTTTATTTCTGCTTCACCCCACTCTTCATTCCACTCGTCTTCGAACCATTTAATGCCAAACGGTTTCAAAATATTATCATATGTTCTCATGCTTTTAGCGGGGTTAATCGAGTTTGTAATTCTTACTTTCATTTTTCACCTTCACAAATTATTTCATGGCCGCATAAACACATGAGCAACAACAGAATTGTTCTCTGGTAAAACCAAGCTTCTGTTCTTGGTTCCTTTTAACTTATATCCGACATAAATTTTATTGTTTCGATAGTAGCAATACGACTCTAATTTTTTTGTCAAGCCTGGATAAATAGAACCCCCGAAACTCTCCCAAAAAATAAAAGTGTCCAGGTTACACAAAACAGAACCAACGGAACGTTTGCTAAACTCAAGGTTAAAAGCCGGAGCAACAATAGATATAAAACGCTCAAAAAAGAAATCAGCATTCCTTCCACCCTTGATAAAATCAATTCGCCTTCCATCTTTATCGCACAAGGGTTTCTGTTTTTTGGCATAAGTAACAAAATAAAGGTTTTTAGTCATTTTTCCTCTTTTATTTTTTCTAAAAACTCATCTACTCTTTTAGCAAGGTCCTGTTCCCAATAACTACTATCGGGAGATGTGCGACTGATAAAATCTGCCAACTCGGCAATCAATTCCTCGGCCATTTTGATCATCACATCCGCTTTCCCGCATCGATCACGGACACTAACCAACTCTTCGTGAAGCGCCCTATTTTCCTCGTATACAATCGCAAGCCCTTCAGCAGGGACCGTGACCATTTCTCTTTGTTTCATATTCATAGTTTCATCCAGTAATCTTCCGCAGAAATGAAACGGCTTCTTTTTTCGTAGCAAAAGCTTCAATCCAATAATCCGGATCTTCCTCTAGACAAACAACCCAATCTCCGTTTTTGTGTAGTCTATCCACTTCACCACGCTCGGTTGAAAACTTCACCATGTATGGCCTATGTTTTGCCTTTGACTTCATGCTTCCTCTCTATCCTCATACAAGTCGCACTCGTCAAAATCCCAAGTTGCTTTGCTTCTAGCTAATCCGCTACAGGCCCATCCAGGCGCAATAAAATCAACCGTGCAAGCGTATTCACCTGGATCTAGCTCATTCCAATAAACACATGTTTTGCAAATTTTAGCTCCCCATTTTTTAGTCATTGGTTTAGTCATTAAACAAGCCGTCCTTTTTGTCACACTGAAAACCGCTTTCAGTTTTTTCATATGTGCTTATAGCACTTTCAATAGATTTAAAAAGCGTCTTTCCATCATCAATGGAAACATGGATCACTGCGTTATCAATGACTAAATACTTATTTCCATTTGAAAGCTCGAAAGTATATGAGCCGTTAAAACACAATAGTATTTTATTTATTTCCCACATCGGGATCGCTTTAATCATTTCAAACACTCATTTTTTTCCTCGTAACAATCACAAGCCCGTGCACCATAAGTTTCAGTCTCAATGAATCTTAAATTCCATCCGGCTCCCCACTTCGATGCGCTATCTAAAATTTCTACCAACCACACTGGCTTTTTGCCTTTCAACCAACCGCAATAACCATCATCAAAATTGTTTTCTAATTCTTTTTCCCAAACAAAATGGATGCATTGTCTACAATTTTTTTCACTCATTTTTCACTCCTTGTATTCCATAAATCTGTTGCCTTTTTTTTGCCTTCTTTATCGAGATGGTGATGCTCATGGCCATTATCAAGATGTTTTCCGTTAGTGGAAACTAAACCATCTGGATTTTGTCTTGCCTTTATAGATGGTCCGTTTATTCCGCATCTATTACATTCGACGCGCCAAACTGCATATTCAATAGGGAAAAAATCAGGAACATAAAGCTCCATTGACAAATCTCTACTTCCGCAAAACGGACAAGGTTTTATTTTATCTTGTTCCATTTTTACAACCCACGAGATTTAAAAAACTCTACAAGAGCCATGGTGACAATGCTCGTTGTGTTCGGATATTGCATCGCATTATCATCCGAAAACTTCCTAATCTTTTCGTAAAGACTAGTTGGCATATTCATTGTGCATTGCCTCTTTTTTTCTCTTCCTAAAAACTCTTGATAAATTTTTTCTAAACGCTCAAGTATAAAATCCCTAACACCGTCAATTTCTCCGCTCTCGATTCTAGCCAATACATCAAAATTGGCATGCATAGAAACAGGTGCTGTCTCTTTAAAAAACTCTACTAAATAATTTGGTAGAAAAACTTTTACTTCTACCTCGGCTAACTCGTTTCTTTCGTTTGCACACGTTATTATTGTTTGAAGTTTTGATTCCAAACGAGAATTTTCTTTCCCGTTAGATAGTTCAAGCATTTTTCACCGTCTAGTATTTCACAACGTAAAACCTGTCGCCTTTGTTGTCGAACATAGCAATATTTTGATCAATCGTTTGGCCAAAAACTTTAATTTCCAAACTCTGTGCTAACTGAAATCCACGCTTTTCTACCCACGGAACAATCGCCGCGCTTTTCCAATAGTGCCGCATCAAAGGAATATCACGATACAATTGTTCGCCAGTGCATCCGAGGTTAGGCCCAATATATCCACCAACCCTTAATACATACGTATCCAGCGCTTTGCTCCATGCATTCGCATATTCAAGCACGTCTTCTGCCCTTTGTACTGTGTTCCATTCAAGATCGCACCAAACGGTTGTTCCTTCTGGAATACCAAGCTCCCTGCAATTCCATCCAGCAGCATCACCCGCAGCCTTCCCGGTCATCGCATTCGGCGTTACCCCGAAAGGCGCAAACTGAACAATAGACAACCCCCACTTGCTATCTTTGTTTATCGTTTCGTTTAGTTCCTGCTTGGCCAACGAAACAGGCCATTTGGTGTCAGGCGTGTCTCGCACATATCGTTCACGATTCACATATCGAATTTTCACTCGATACCCAGCATCCCAAAATTTTTGACTCACCGTTGGATCAAAATAAGTCGAAGCATCAAAACAAAGACATGGATCAACTTTTTTCGCTTTCATAAATTCTCCTTCGCGCACCCATTGCGCGTTTACGCGGTAAACTATTCTTCCTCGTATATGTCCCTTAATCCCTTGTCACCAAAAAATTTGATGAATGCGGGGATCTTGCTTTTTGGTTCTTCTTTTTTTTGCTGCACATCTTCTTGTGACTCTTCTTGTGGTTCGTCTTGTGGTTCGTCTCTTGGGTCCGGGAGATGCTCCAGGAGCGTTTCCAACGCATTCGTAAGCGTGTATCCATTTTTTGCGGCAAAAAGCCTTAATTTACGATGGGTTAACTCGGAAAGGTAGATGTGCTTTTTCAAGACAAACACTCCAATTGACAAATGATTATTACCGTGCACAAAATAGCAAAAAATGACAACCCCGTCAATAATAAAAGATAAAAAAGATAAAAAAGAAAATAAAGCAAAAAATAACTCTTGCACATTCTTCCTACTTGTATTACTCCTAATACTAGAAGGAGAAACAAAATGCCCAAAAAAACCACCAAAGAAAAAACACAAAGCTTGATTAAAAAAGACGCTGATTCTATGGCGTCTTTAGGTCTCCTCTCTGCCCCCCTAGAAGCCCTAAGCACTGACGAAGTGCATTTAGGTTGGTCCGTCCTGGACTTAGCCGAAAAGGTTATCAAAGAACGAAAAGAAGAAATGCGTGAAAGACTCCTTTTAGAGGCAGAAAACCTTGGAAAACAAGATGAAAAGGGATCCTTCATCCTTGATCTGGACGAAGGCCAAGTAAAAAAAGAGAAGCGCGTGGCAAGGGCAAAGCCAGACGAAGCCCTTGTCAGAAAGACCCTCCTTGGGCTTGGCGTTAACCCAGAACGTGTCTTTGTCACACGTACGGTCACAGAATTTTCGCCCGAAGCCTTCCAGAGTCTTGTGGACGAAGGCATTATCCCGGAAGATAAAGCCAAGGAAGCAACCGAGTCAAAGATCACATGGGCCCTAAAGGTGGTTCCGCCCCCAGCCGTGAAAACAATTTTCAACAAAATCAAAGAACTTAAATAACCAAGCCGGTCACAGGATATGTCACACGGAAAGGAGAAACCATATGAGTATAGTTAGGATTGCGTTTTCGATATCGGTAGAGTTGGCACGGCGAATCGAGGAATACATTAAAAAACAAGATGTGCCGCCCTCGCGAAGCCAAGTCATTGCCACGGCCATTAAAAAATTCCTTGATGACGAGGAAGAAAAATGCACCCAACAATCCGAAAACTAAAACTTCGCACTTTCATATCGCGGTATGATGGCACCATATGTACCATCTGCCGTGAAAAAGTTCCGCTTGGATCCGAGATTGCGCTTATCCCTGATTCGATTCGGCTCACGTGGCATGAGTTTGGCCTTTGTGGGAAAGTCCACAAGTATGCCCACACCACGTGCTTGCCCCACATAATAGACATCACCTATAGACCATTTATCGCCGAAGCAACGACCAAACTGCTACATGATACCGATCCAAACTGGCCTAAAGACGACATTGGATTTAATGCCGCAGATTTTTATTTTGCGCAACGTGTTCATTCAAACAGCTATCCAGAATTTTGCCTCCATGAGCTGGCAAAAAGACTACAAAAATACATAAATACACAACTCGGCGGAAATGAGTCAGAACTAGGAAAAGGGATTATTTCTGCCGCGGAAGCAATCGAAAAAGAACCGCACCCGGATGCGCAGTCAGAACGATTGGAGCGAACAGAACAAAAAGAAATAGCAGAAACAAAAGAACTAAAAACCATCACGCTTCCAGGTGACATAACATTTGCCATTCACCCAACATCTATCCCCAAAAAAATATTCATAAACACCCTCCCGCAAAATACCTTTTCCGTTACGCTCGAACCTCCTTGGATAAACAAGTCTCACGAAATAGTAAAAGAAAACATAAAGCATTGTGGTGCAAGATGGAACAAAGAACTCAAGGTATGGACCATGAGCGAAGCACAATTAGTCCACGCTCTTGATACCGCCATGCAAAAACAAGATATCATTGTCACTCCCAGTGCTGCCGGTGCATTGCATGGTGTGCTAACTAGACGTGCACTCGCCACGACAATAGATGATACAGGACTGGACACAATAAAAGAAAAATTAAAAGAAGCACTCCCAGAAGGAAAAAATCTTTATCCGTTCCAGGTTGCATGCGTCGCATTTTTGGAAGCTGCTCGCGGAAATGCTCTTATTGCAGACGAGATGGGGTGCGGAAAAACCCTTGAATCAATCGCATACCTTGCAACACAACCAGAACTTCGTCCGGCCGTCGTAGTTGTGCCTGCAATCGTTGCCGGAAACTGGCAAAAAGAATTTAAAGGATGGACGAAAAACGAAAAAATCCAAAGAATAAAAACAGGCAAAGATAAAATCGAAAGAGATAATTCTATTATCATTATCACTTACGATTTGCTGAAAAAACATGCACAAACAATTGTCGGATTAAATCCAAAAGCAATCATAGCAGACGAATGTTTTCCAGGGAACACCAATGTTCAAACAAAAAATGGAAAAATGACAATAAAAAGTATCGTTGAATCCAATGATGAAATATTGGTTAAATCATATGACTTTAACTTAAAAAAAATTGTGTTTAAGCCTGTTGTTGGAAAAATAAAAATTAAAAAAAATGGACATTTAATAAAATTAACACATGATTATGGAGAAATAATATGCACTCCAAATCATAAAATATGGACAAAGGAAAGAGGATACATTGAAGCAGAAAAGATCAAAAGTGGAGAAACACTGCGAACGGTGCGGGAAGAAATTTCAAACACCCAAAAAAGGGAAGGCAACAGCAAGATTTTGCTCTCGGTCATGCGCATCAAAGCATTCTCTTTCAAAAAAAGAAACAAAAGAAAAATTAAGGTTAGCACTAACAAAAAAAATATATATATCATGCGAAATATGCAAAAAAATTTTTACTATAAAGCCAAGCAGGAAGCAAAGATTTTGCAGTACAAGTTGCTCGGCGAAATGGAGAACAAGTCTTCCCTATATAAAAGCCATATCATCAAAAACAGTACAAAAGATGATTCAATCAAATATAGGAAGAAAAAATCCATCTGCATCAAAAAGAATGAAAAGAATGAACCAAGATCCGGAATTCAGAAAAAAAGCATTAGAAGGAACAATAAAAAGACACAAAGAAAACCCATCTTTCTTAAAAAGAGGCGGAAAGCCAATGATAACAGTTCCGCAAAAAATGTTATTAGACCAACTTGGATATCCGCTAGAGTGGCTAGAATACAAAATAGTATTAGGAAAAAAGAAAAAAGAATTAGAATCTACAGAAAACAAAGACCTAAAATCACTTCCAAATTTTTACTCTGTAGACATAGTGCATCTACCATCAAAAACAGCCATAGAAGTAGACGGAGAAACTCACAAATCCAAAAAATGGCAATGGATAGACAGAAGAAAAAAAATTGTATTGGAGAGTCTCGGGTGGCAAGTGTTGAGGTTCTGGAACAAAGATATATTGACGAACATGGAATTTGTTGTGACAACAATAAATTCGTTTATAACCTCGAAGTAAAAGACACGCATAATTATATTGCTGATAATGTATTAGTTTCAAATTGTCAATTTCTCAAAAACTCAAAAAGCCAGCGCACGGAAGTGTTCATGGCAGTTGCAAAAACAAAATCAATTCGATCTACGATTGGTCTTTCCGGTACCCCTATTGTGAATCGACCAATAGAATTTTACCCTATGTTAAAACTTCTCAGACCTGCTGATTTTTCTAATTGGAAATTTTTTACCAAACGTTATTGCTCTGGTCACTATGAAACAATTTACATCGCCCGTGGACACGGTGCTACAAAATCAGTTTGGGTTTGTTCCGGATCAAGCAACGAAAAAGAACTATCATCCAGAATCAAGGACGTGATGATTCGACGTTTGAAAAAAGACGTTCTGTCCGAACTACCACCGAAGCACCGCAATTCAATTGAAATTGAAATCTCATCAGCCGAAAGAGATGAATACAATAATATCGTTGAATCTTGTTACACCGGAGAACCTGGAGACCATCTCGCCGCAATCAATTGTGCTAGACAACTAGTCGGAAAATACAAAGCACAAAAAGCACTTGATCTAATCGACATGTATATGGACCAGAACCAACCTCTCCTTGTCTTTGCGCATCACCACGAAGTAATGAATAAACTCGAAGAGGAAATCAAAGGGAAGTATAGTTACGGAAAAATCGACGGAACAATTTCGCAAGATAAACGCACTCAATTAGTAGAAGACTTTCAATCCGGTAAAATCAATCTTCTTATTCTTAGTATTAAAGCTGCCGGAGTAGGGATCACTCTAACAAGATCGTCAAACGTCATATTCCTGGAACGCGCATGGACCCCCGCAGACGAGGAACAAGCAGAAGACCGAACCCATCGCCCTGGCCAGAAAAACAATGTCCTTGTGCAATACCTATGCATTCCAGATACTGTGGACGATATGATGGGCACACTTATTGATGCAAAAAGAGATATCCTAGAAAAAATCCTAAACGGTGGAATGCAAATCCAGGAAGACTTAAACATCAAGAAAGAACTGCTCCAACAATGGACGGAAAAATACAAACATCTTCATGAAAAAGCAAAACGAAGACGCAATAAAGACACAATCAAAACTCAATCAGGAAACACAAACAACGAAAACAATTAAGAATAATTACATTCAAACGAAAAACAAGATGCAATTAAGATGCAATTAAGATGCAAACAAAGGAGAAGCAAATGGCTAAAAAAGGAATCATGTTTTGGGTAACAATGGTAATTGGTGTACTGGTTTTGGGCGGAATTGGCACTATGTTTGTAATCGACCACCTTCAGAAAAAAGGAAGGGAAGAGGCTTACAAAGCATGTAAGGAAAGAACCAAAGATTTTTTAAAGTTTCCAGGATCCTCCACGTTTCAAGATCTTGATGATGGTGTGTTCTACAAAGAAAAGAAATTTGTTATTCAAGACCAGTATTACTTTGAGTTCTATGCTTATGCATCCAATGCCTTTGGCGCAAAACTAAGATTACCTATCGCATGTAGCGTTGAAAAAGTAAATAACGAATGGAAAATCATCCATATTAGAAACAAAAACGATGATAAAAAAGATGAATAAACCAAGACTTGAAAAAAAAGAATACAAAGAAACCAATGTGAACCAGTATGTATGGGAACCAGGAAATTGCACGCGGTATGAAATTGACGTAGTTATATTTGAAAACAAAATAAAAATAATGTGGATGAATAAACACGATGGTGGTAGATGCATGACCGCATCAAATGATAGCGTGATACATTATTCTTACATGATGGAAAAAATGGGAATAAACGAACCAAATGCCGCTGCAATACTAGCACTATTGAAATTAGAAAACCTCATTAGCGTGATTCTACCTAAGAAGTACAACAATTACGGCGTGTATGATTGAATTAAACTCCTATTGCCATGGCATCCAACCTGGATCGCTTGTATCTACCTTGTTCCAAGACACCTTGTTTTTATTACCCTCGGCAAAAGAAATAAACCACTTTTCTAAATTCTTTTTCAATAATGTAATCAACTGGTTTTTGTCTTTTGCCTCAGCATCATACATAGAATCCTTTTCATGCATATCCTGAAATAGATGCACGTCTGTAACTAGCCCATGATTAGAATCAAATTCCATGAACTCGATTCTTAAAGGATCGTCCGCGCTCACCGTGAAATCTTTACCAGGAACATCAATATCAGACGGTTGCCAAGAATAAACAAAACAGTCTTCGCCGTCTTCTGTTTTGTATTGCCTCAAAAAATCAGCATCAATTCTTGCTGCTTTCAAAGAAGAATCAATAAGTTGTTTTGTTAACCACTTCCTTGTTTTGTTTATCTCTTCTAGAACTAGATCGTATTTACTCATATTTTTTTTACTCCTGCTAATATAGGAGGAACAGAAGAAGGATTATGTTTTTTTGCAAACTCAAATGCCTCGTTAACAATATCTTTCCACGCTTTCATTCTTCTATCAATCCACCAAGAAGCTTTGTCTTGATTTTTTATCCACTCTATTACCTGATTAAAAAAATCAATTACAGCCTTCTTCGTGTCTTCATCTTGCTTTGTCGAAGATCTAATCATTCTAATTTGAGCTTCATTTCCTTTCAGGATTGGCTCAATCATTTCTAATCTTATTTTGTTTCCCCATGAAATTTGCTTTTCTGATCCTTTTAATGGTGGTAAATCAAAACTTCTATTCTTTTGTTCATTTTGTTTTTCTATTTCCTTCTTGTAACAATCTGGACAACTTGCAGTATTCTGATACCAGGATAATTTACTTTCCCGATCTTTGATTTTTCCAATTAAATCAACCGTGCCAGAATGACCACATTTATACGTAACATCATATTTTGCTTCTTCCAAATAAGAAGCTAGTTCTCGAAAAAGAAAATCTAGTTTACTCATTTTATTCCTCGTTGTTTCTATACATAAAACACAGCCGGACGATTTGGATCATCACTAGCTAATGGATTTGGATTGTAATAGGCCACGGTTGCGCCAAATATAGGACCATTAAACCCATTTTTCCATAACACCTCTCCAGCGGCGCGGATAGTTGCGCCTGTCGTAAAAACATCATCAACTATAAGCACACCATCTGATTGTGGAACACCATTTGTACTCATGCTAGTTAAATGCTCACGATAACCGGTCCCGCGCTCACCCCTTCTTCTTCTTATCCTACTAGATTCAACCGGAACAATGCGTGACACAGATGATTCGGCAGACTTTCCAATTCCAATTGATACTAGTTTTTTCGCTATCTCAAGATTGGATGGTTTTCCAGTTTTGCTTCTTGGTGCTCCGATTACAACTCCATTAAATCCACGCAAACCAGGATGTTTAGACAATAAATCAGCTCCCCATTCTATTGCACTGGTATTTCCATCTTTTAACTTTTGAATTTGATCTTGTATAAAATCACCATCCTTACTAATACCTCTATGTTTTGTTACACTAAAATACATAACAGCGGAATAGATAGGAAACATCCCCAGCCCTTTGCCGGAAATCGACTTCCTTAACTCTTCAAATAATAAACATATCTTAATCATCAAGCCGGAAACATTTCTCTTAATAAATCAGTTGTCTCTTGAGGATTCTTTTTTTCAAGCCAACTGATAAAGTATTTCGCTTCTGAAACTAACCCTAAAGCCCACTTCGGCGCTTTTAATCCTTTTTCAGTGATAAGCCTTAGGGCTATAAGATTGGTAATCATCCACCTTGTTCTCCTCCCATTGTATCCAAGGTATCCAATCAGATTGGAGATCCAGCTTCCAGAAACCTCTATCTCCATCTTGCCACGCCATTTGGCCCTGTTTTTCCAAGACTCAAAAATGTCTTTGTATATTCGTGCGGCGTTTTCATTTGTTTTTGACACCGGCTCAAGATAAGCCAATGCAGGTGCCACGATAACCCGCTCCAATAAATCCATTCCCTTGTCGTAATCTTTTTTAATGTTTTCTTTTTCAAGAGAATTGTCATCAATAGAAACATACTTCGAGATAGCTCGAAGTTGACCAGGAGTTAAATCTTTTCCATGTTCCATTTGATAAACAATGTCCTGCAAAAAATCATTCTCATTGTATCCTGGAACTGCCTCAAGCTTTGAAATTAAATCCTTATTCTTTTCACGGCTGGCTTTAATCCGTTCTGCTTCCCCGCTCTTGCTATACAAAATAGGAACGTTTCCTTTTCGCTCGAAAGAAATCTCTTTAACACCAACCGGAAGAAAACTTTTTTCTTTGTGATCAATAAGTGCTTTCGCCATTGCGATTACACCGCCACCGTCAATCACATAATAAAAACCATAGTACCTAACCTTGGATTGCGTTGTGCTGCCAAACTGTTTTATTCTATTCATTAAATAAACAACATACGCATCCGGGTGCGACATGTATTTCTTTGCCCACCCTTGCTCGGCCTTCACGTCTCTTCTTTGGATTAAATTGTTGTACATAAACTTTGCTTGTGCGGCGCTTTTAAAGGCACCGTTATTCGACTTCACAAGATAGTTCAAAGACTTCATTGCGTCTTCATCATTGTCCATTTCGCAAAGAAGTTCTCTACCTGTGTTTATCTCTTCGAGTAACTCGTTAAATAGTCTGGTAATTATCACGATAAAAACCTTTTTACTTGTCTAGCAAGTAAATAATATCTGATTCTATATCTCTTAGCAAATCATCTATTTTCTTCTTATTCCCAACCCCAGCCTTATACAGAACATCTCCAACTTTAATTCTACCAGTATTATGGTAATCAAGTGAACTCCAATCACCTGTTTTTTGCGCTTCCTTTTCCACCAAAGCAATATTGGATGACCACGTTTTCAACGCCATGTCAAATTCACGTTTATAGTTTTTAAAAGAACGCGAATTCAATACAGTCTCGAAATTTCCATCTATGGCGTCTTTAAGGGCATCACAAATCCCCCTCTCTTTAGAAGAGGATTCAGCAATACTTAACCTTTCCAAAAGCTCTTTTAATTTGCTCATTTCAAAACATCCTTGTTGCCAGTTACTATATAAACCTGTCCGATAGCGTGATTTCTGAAAACATCATAACATCTGCGAGCCACAAAACTATCCTTTCCAAATAATTCTTCTGCCTCGTCAACTGATGCAACTGGTCCAATGATATTAGAACCATCGGAACCAGGCTCAGTTATGTATTGATCTCGATACTCAATCGTTGCATTACTGCCATACAAATCAAGATGCATATTTCTGTACTCTAAAATCGATAGTCATCTTGGCTAATTGTTTTAATCGCAGCACCAGGATTTTTGACCGCCTTCCTTTCCAATGCGTCTATCCCATAGTTTGCCCTTACACTTTTATCTTTTGCGCTTTTTAAATAAATTGCATTTCCATCCATATAAAAAACGGCAATATATCGACGCGCAAAAACATCTTCCGGCAATGTCTTTTTTACAACCTCAATATCCTTTTCGCTTGCGCCCGGCAGAAGCCATCTCTTCATTGTTTTTTCGTCTTCTGATGGACGAACAAAACCATAAATCAAAATTGAACCACCTGGCTCCATCTCCCCTTTTCCCATATAACGTACACCAGATTCATTAGAATACAAACCCATCTGTTTTGCTGCAACAACAACAGCCTTTGCAGTCCGCTGCCATGCTGTTCCTGGAAAATAGACACCGTTCTTTGGCGCATATCCGCCATCACTCTGTTTTACAAAACCCTCTTTTTTTGCCGAGTCAGAAAAATTCTTAAATAACACATTAAATAACTTAGAATCATTGCTGTCATCTGGCTTAAACCCAACTCTTCCCCTCAATCCCTCAAGCAATATTTCTAGTTTGCTCATTTTAATTTCCTTTCTTCCTAATTATAGAAAAGACTCATATAGTCTTTCAAGACTGTTTATTTTTCAATCATTTTGGCCACCAAAGATATGCACTAAATCAGTTCCAACGTCTTGCCCTATCTCTATAGCATATCCGTCCTTGTCAAAATAATAGATCCAACCATCCACCATGTATCTCTGCTTTGACGCCTTCCACCCTTCCTTCTTCAGGGGAAGGAGTAAATTATACACGTCTTCAGCATTAGAAACTACCGTCAATTTCATACGCCCGTCGCGGCCAGTATTAGAATAAACACTGCCTTTGTGCCCACCTTTGACAAGTAGCTTTTGTATTTTAGCAGATAACGAATCGGCGTAAGTCCTATCAAAGTTACCTTCTGCCAATTCACGCTGTTCATTTAAAAGTTGTTCTAACTTGCTCATTTTACCTTCCTTTATTCGCGCACCAGGATGCGCCTGCAATTTTTATTTCCACGAAGACCTCATACCAAGACCAAGCGAGGCAAGCGTGCTCGGTTCGTCCTGTGGCCTTCCATTCAAATCAACCCTCATTCCATATATAGCTCTTCCTTTTGGAAGTTTTCTTAGCTGTAAAGCCCAATATGCATCCATGCGTTTTGTTTTTCCAAAATCATCATAGTCTTTTTCTGGATAAAAAACGAATTTTTCAATTCTGTATCTTGTTCCCTTGTGTTCTATTTCATCGCCTTCCTTTGGTTTGTAAGGTCCTTTTGGTTTTATCTTTGGTGGAGCGCTCCATGCAGGATAATCAGATCCAGGACTATCAAATCCCTTATGCCAATTAGAAACACCGTCTTCCATTAGAATATGTAATAATTTTTCTAATTTGCTCATTGCCTATGCTTATTTTTTTGATGCGTTCTGTAAATCATAAACAGCACTATTTAGATTTTTTTGCGCTTCCACAATCTTATCTCTGGCAGCTCCGAGAAGTTGAGCTTTTTTTCTTATGCCATTTTCTGTTGATGTTTCTTCCCATGAGCGCTCTGCCGAAGAAAGCAAACCAACACATTTTTGTGCATAACCAATTGTGTTTTTTAGTTCTGCGCCAAGAAAACCTAAGGCTCTATCTCCGATTGCTTGCATCGAATCAAGTGATACTGCTTCCGAAAGTTTTTCTTTTGTAACATTTGATAAAAGTTGTTCTAATTTGCTCATTTTCTCTTGCTCCTTACCAGCCACCTTTAACGGCTATCCGAATGGGTTGGTCTTAAAAACGTCAAGATGAGAGTTGTCCCTATTCTTGTATTTCAGATCATTTGGGCTGCCAATCGGTCCTTCTGTGGCAACATATATCTCCATTGGTTCATTTCCATATCCCTGAAAAATAGCTACAAGGCCGCCATGCTATGTATGACCTTTTTCAATCCGAACAAAACCCTCTTTATCACGTTTCTTTAGCTTCCACCCTGGAAGCTTTGGCATAACAGCGTTTATTATATCATCAACGTTTGCTTTTTTCATTTTGGTTCCTGTTCTAAAAAAAGCGTAGGTGTGACCTTTTAACTCATGGTCTTCGCTGTCTTTCCATGTAGGACCAACAATGCTCATTCCGTTGTCTTTTAGTGCTTTTATAATCTTATCTAAAATGATTTTTATCTTCTTGTGCATTTTTTCCTCAGACACACCCTCATTAATAATCCCAACCAAGCTCTCCAGCATCTCTTCTAATTTTGTCATTTTATCTTGCTCCTTTTACCATCCTGCGCCGGTTACGGCTTTTTCTATTTGGTTCTCTACCGCTGCTCGCAGCTTTTTCATGACTCCAGCCAACTCCCCAATTTACTCATGATGTTCTCCTGTTTTCCACCTGGGTCATGGCTTGGTTCATCCAAACTTGTATAAAATCTCTTTGGGCAGTAGGGCCTTTTCGTGCGGCAACAGTTCTTTCACAAGAGCAGAGATAATCCTGAAATTATATGGCGTTGCATATCCCTCAAGTCTCTTAACGATATGATCAAATCTGATAAGAATCCTTAATGGGTTTTCCGGGTTTGCATAATACTTATCCGGTCCATGCTTTAACTCCCATGACTTTGCTTTTCTTTTTAGCTCTCTCATCACTTTAAATAAAGCACTCGCCATTCTTTCCATGTCGACAAGATCAGCAGATGCCGAGCTTGGACCTGGGCTAAATCCTCGAAGTTCGCACATAAGACTATAAAGCTTACTCATAATCAATAATCCTTTCAGGAATGAATTCTTGCGTTTCTCAAAACATCAAACGACTTTCTCAATCCATTGATAATATTATCAGCGCTTTTTATTTTTCCGCCGTAAATATCACTACCAAGGGCATCAAGCTCTTTGCGTAAAATATCAATGTGTAACCACATCTTTTCATCTTGGTTTTTAAAAGCAGATTCATTCATTCCCTCTAAAAGTTGTTCTAATTTGCTCATTTTACTTACTCCTTAAAAATCTCGTAACACACGTACGATGATTTTTGTTGCTACGTCAGCTCCAATGATAACCCGAATTCCAACTGGAAGGGAAAAAATCTTAATCGCCCCACTTCCAGAAACTTCTTCTTTTGCGCCTTGTTTTTTTAATACACTAGAAATTGGCGCTACTACCTTTTCAACCATTCCTAATAAACTTGGCTCGCCGCGAAGTGTAACAGAAAATTGCTTTCCATCTTTCTTGTCAGAAATTCTACCAGAACGAATCCCAGCAGATTTTAAAGCCGAAACTAAATTATTGGTTAATTCTGCAATTGACTCTTCAATAGAGTCGCCGCCTCGAATCTCGTTTAGTAACCTGTCAAGTTTTCCCATGGTGTTCACATTTCCTAATCACCAAAGTAAACAGAGCACATCATGAAATCTGGCGCTGTCCATTTGCTTTATGTCGGAACTGGTTGTCCTTCAATTTTCTCTCCCAACCTACCGTTAGATGCGGCAACCTGCTCTGGGTCTATTTCAAAACCGATGTAGGAACATCCCAGTTTTCTTGCTGCCATTCCAGTTGTTCCCGAACCAGAGAAAGGATCTAATACAATGATTTCAGAACCCCTAGCCCCATAAACATCAATACATCTTGTCGGCAACTCTTCTGGAAAACGGGAATAGTGAACTGGTCCATCAATCTTCTCGTTGGAAAATTCCCAAACCGATTTTACAGGAGGACGAGTTCTAAAAGTGTGTCGCTCCTCTTTGGCTAATAGATAGATGGGTTCATGCCCCCTATGTGGACGTCTGCATCGTCCTTCAGGCATTGGATTTTTTTTCTTCCAAATAATTTCGCCTCGAAACAAATAACCTGCGTCACAAAGATCCAGAATGAGTCTATAGGGTAAGGCAAGCAAATTTCCATAGGTTAGCCACGGTGTTTCCTTTTCAATAAACGCTTTCCGTTTTGCACGGGGCTTTGTATATGCTGAATTATTGGCGTTTAAACCATTACCATCTGCACCGAGCGTACTATAGTTTCTATCGTCAACACGCCAATTAACCGGCGTGTTATAGGCATCGCCAATATTAAGCCATAAAATTCCTTCAGGTTTCAATTTTCTCAGAATAACACTAAACACATCAACTAGTGATGAGATGTAATCACGTGGATCTGATTCTACTCCGTTTCCCATTGATGTTCTTTGTCCCCAATATGGTGGACTCGTAACAACCACATCAATACTATCATCGGGCAGTTGAGCTGCGAGTTCGAGACAGTCGCCGTGCGCTACTCTGTTAATATCAAATGGGCCGATTTTATTTTTTTCTAATTTGCTCATTCTGGTTATCCCCTCCTTGAGTCATCGCTGAGTTTTTCGCTTCTGTCTATAACATTTTCAAGACTTGCAATAATCTTTTTGAGATCAACGTTAATCTTATTAAGCTCTAAATCATAGCTCTTTCTTTTTGGACTATCCCAGTAACCAGCAAAATAATCTTTGTGTTCCCAGTCTTCGCGAAAGCCAGAAGCCAATGACTTTATGATCTTCATATATTCATCAAGCTTGGAAATAGGATCGGCACCTTGGTTCATATAAAAACGTCCCTCTAATACACCTAAAACATCTGTATCATAAACCTTCTCTGGTTTTTTCTCTTCGGTGGGTTGCGTATCCGCGTAATTCATCCAAAAGAGCATCTAGCTTACTCATAAATACATCTCCTGTTCATCTGCCCTTATACAGCTTGTCGTGCTTGTCAAGATCTTGAACCATATAACGCAAATCAGCCCCAATCTGCCTTAATGCGCTCAACATCTTTTGTGCATCAATATGCCTAAGATGGTTTTCCTTTTTTCCCTTAACAATCTTTTTAAGCGACTCAAGGTGACTCTCTGCTCTATCAATCGCATCGTCCCACTGGAAAACCGCTTTTCCATCTGCTTCAGCAACCTGCCCACTGAGCCCCTCTTGCACAATCTGTGCATGACGGCCATAGTTTTCACCCAGATCCTGCCTGCCCAGTCCTTCCAATAATGTATCTAATTTACTCATTTTCCTTTTCCTTTTCCTTTTGTTACCTCGATCCATAACTGATATAATCGAGATTTGAATTTCTTTTCGTACTTACCCTTCAAGCTCTCTACAAACGTCTTATCCATCTTTGTAAGAGCGTATTTGTAAAAATCTCCGAACCCTGAACCGAAAATCTTTTTTTCAAAGTGGTCCCTTACTGAATCTGGGAACTTATCTAGTGCGTTAATTTGGTGAACTATCTCGTTCGCGCCCTCTTGAAAATATGCATTGAATTCTTGTGGTGAATTGAAATATGAATCTGGTCCTTTGTTTATCTTGTCCGCATTTCCTAGAACACCTTTTCCTTTGTATCGCCGCGCATCTAAATAATGAATGAACTCATGAACAAATGTCGCTCTTCCTAACCTCGTGCTTACATATTGTAAATCATATGGTGCTAAAAGGCAGTTTATGACAATAACATATTTATCGCGCTGTGATCCAAACGCGCCTTTTTGCTTGTAAGCAGACCCTTTTGCATCAACTCCAGGAACCGCGTATCCTAAAAAAATAAGAAGGTCTTTGTATTTGGAGTCAACCCACTCGGCTGGAAATGCATAACCACGAAACTGTTTTGACTTTCCCATTGTCTCTAAGTTGGAAGGATTATCAAGCCAGTTAACAAGAGCAGTATGAAATTTAACAGCTTCTTGCTGGAATAAAAGATCGCTCTCCCCGCTTGCCTCAATTAACTCTTGAAAAAGTATTTCAAGATTTTTCATTTTTGTCACCTCTCACACTCGACAACAAAAATTCATACAGTTTGTGCAACCTAAGAATTAACTTTCTTTTGTTTTTGTCATTCAGCGCATTAACCCATTTACTCTGAAATGCAGAACCAGCAGGATGACTGAAAGCAAGATTTTTAAATGAATCAAAACTACTAAGAAAGCTCATGGCCGCAGAAAGCCTATTCTGTTTTACGAGCCCATTTATAATATCTGTTAATATCGTTGCTCCTGCCTGATAATATGCATTGAACTCATGCGGTGAGTTATAATAATCAGAACTCCCAGACATATAATTATTATTGCTTGGTTCACCTTTTTGTCTTTTTCTATCTAAATAATGCACAAATTCATGGATGAACGCTTGTTCCTTTTTAGAAATATCAATATTCTTTATTCTGCCTATTTGTGTCTTTGGTGGTAAAACACTCATCGCAATCATAAACTTCTTCCCTGGCATATCAGAACTATCTCTAAATGATGCAGATGAATGACTACTCGCATCTCTGGTAAAAACAAAAAACAAATCATTAAATCGTATGTCTATAATACCAGCATCTAAAGCTAACCCAAAATCACCTCCGCCTAAATCAGCCCTAAATAGTTTCTTTGTTCCTCCAGGAGACATTAAAAACTTCTTAATCTTATCAAAGAACTCACTAGCAACAACCTGCACTTTTCTGTCGCTTTCACCGCTCGCCTCGATTAGTTCTTGAAATAAACTCTCTAGTTTTGTCATTTGAAATTATTCCATGTATTGCAAATAAACACCAATACCTAAAACATTTTAGTCATATTCATAGTTTTTTGCAAAAAAATAACTAGCTAAAGAATATTCAATTGTCCATGTTCATTGGTCTTTGGTATGGCAAAACATTCACGCCTTTTTGCTATTTCAGCATATTCTTCTATCCCAACAAAATCACTCTTAATCATTTGATTACTCTACATCTGTTTATCGTTATAAATAACAGCATTGGCAGACCAGTACTCACCATCTCCGCTTTTCCTGGTGGTTAAAAGACAACTAATACTGTTGACCGTGTATTTATACGTCGAACCACCAATGCCATCAAAATTAAACACGGTTTGATTTTCATTGCTTGAAATTTTTCCACTGTAGCTTTTTACTAATTTCGATAATTCATTTTTTGTCCGAGAAATCACTTCATTAAATCTTTTGACCTGATTTCCTATAGTGAATTCATGCATAGACCATATGAGTCCTTTGCTTCTTCCCCATCCATTATTCCTAAGTATGTCCACCATTAAAGATGATATTGTGCCTTTGTCAAAAGCCTCGAATCTCAATCCATCTAATAAATCTAGCTTTTGCATTTTAATTGTCCTTTCTGGCTCATATACCTATCTTGTTGGTTCTATCGGTTGAATGTTAATTGCAATAACCGTATCCTTTTGATTTGCATATCTTCCACCAAAAAATGAATTATTCATGGAAACAATATGCCAAGATCCAACTCTAAAAGAATTACCTTGAGCAATTTTTTTAACATTATAAAAAACACTCAAAATATATTTATTTCTATCAGCTTCTGCCTCATCAATATCGCTTTCCACTTTATCAAGATCGTCACCATAGTTATCACTTGCTTGTAACGCCTTTCTCTTTTTCACAAGATCAGCTAGCTTTTTTAAAGATGGTTCTTTTTTGATATTTACAATGATGTTACTACCATCAATAGACGCTTCTGTTTCTTTTACATTTCTATTGATGTCGTTTATCAATGTATCTATATTGCTTCCACCTAACGTTAATTCCATCAAAAGATGTTCTAATTTTGTCATTTTTTATCCTCTCTTCCTTTTGCAAAAAAAGGCGATGAAAACTAAGATCCATCGATCCTTCTAATCCAATCAATTGCTCCACATCTTGTAATGACTGTCATGATCTATTATTGGAATACCGCCTCCCTCCCTGATTATCTCGACACCCCGGTCTATTAGAGCACTAAAGACACTAGACATTTCCCTCGAAACAGATTTTGAACCAAGCGTGTTCATTTTTCCAAGTAAGAATTGGCACCCTATAGCACCTATCGTCATAATGAAAACATCGCGCCTGTCTGAATCGTCTATCCCAAAATGAGATAATGTGTCATCAAGAAGACTTTTCCATCCATGCTGAGCTATCCTTAATTGCGCTGATACATCTTCTTTGTTTCCCATTTTTTATTTCTTTCGCGCATCCGGGTGCGCACTATGTTACGTTGTAATACTTGTCTTTGTGCCGCTTGCAGTTCTTTCCATCGTTTTCTCTCACCACGTTATTATTCTTGTTTCTTTCCGCCCATGAAGGTAACGGACTTAAATCAGGTATCATGCACTTTCCAACAGCGTTGCCGTTCCCATCATACCAAAAATTGAAGTACAAACAATTCTTACATGATTTGGATGTATCCATATCAGAAACATACTAGACAACAATAAGCCTTGCATCACTATTCGTCTGACTGCTTTCGCTCGGAAAGTTCTTTCCTGGAATATCCTCCCTCTAGATCTTTAATTAGAAACTCTAAATACCTTTTCGCTTTTACTAAGTCTTCTATTCCGCCTTTTTGTTTCCACCTGGAAACATATTTAACTACGTTTCCTTCGCAAAATCCAAGACGGTTTGCCATTACAAACTCTATTGGTTCTATCACTAGTCCAGAATAATGCGCCGGGTTTTTCACCGCAGTAGTATCAAGCTTCTTTTTCATTATGTTACCTCATAACAGGAATAAAAAAACTTTCGTTTCCTGGTTTGTCTTCTTCTTTTTTTGCAAACTTACTTTCGTCAAGCCAATCATCATTATCGTCTTTCGGTATCTCGCTTATACCCTTAACAACATTAGCTGGCATTTGAGAAGGTTGGCTCGTTAATGAATAAGTAACCGCTGCAACTGCATCTGTACAGTCCTTCGATTCTCCCGGTAAGTGGTCGATTTTATTCTTTATTTTGTCATGTATGACCCTTTGCATTTCCTTTATAAACGGATCATATTTGTAAAACGAAATTCTGTTTTCGTAAAGAGCTGACCTTAATTCACGATACGGATCCGTCGTTCTGTCTACTGATAACAACTCAGTTTTAACGCCTTTTTGTAACTCAAAATATTGACGCATTTCCACCGATTGAAATTGGTCTGTTGTTAGTAATCCAAAGTTAAAGCCATGATCCATGAAAGAGTATAACAAAGAACGAATATCAGACATGATAATATCGTTCCCTGAAGGAGGAACAACTCTTAACATAAAATCAATGTAAATTTCAGGAGCCGATTCAATATACTCACGTCCTTCGCCGTCCCTCTTTATCACATCTATTGTTCCTGCAATATGACCTATACATATTCCTGTTGCATCATGATTAACGCTTGTGTCTATATGCACATGCCTTGGTTGTCTTGGGTTGATTAGTGGACCAATAAAAGAAGTCTCTTGTCCATACCTGTTCTTTTCTTTCCATTCCCTTGTAACTAAATCCCACAAAACCCTCGGCGGATGTGATGGATCCCATTCCACGTAAGGCATTGGATGTTCTCTTGTATCATCTATGCTCTCGAATATAGTTTCACGTCTTTGTATGAACGGACTAATAGACACGGTTGCAATGCCAGCTAAATCCTGAAGAGATGTTTCTAAATCAGTCTCAAAATCACGCTTAAAATCAATTGGAACTTCTATTACTTTGCAATCATAGTAATCTTGATCAAACTCTATTAGTTTTTTTACTTCGTTTTTTTCTTTTTCATCTTTTATGATTCTGCTTTGAATTCTTTCGTTGCCTACAAAAACATCAAATTTTTGATTGCTATACAAATGTCCTTTAACATCCCATATAGAATGTTCTAACACGAAAATAGATGGATCGTTTCTGGCCGCAGAAATTCTTTTTTCAGTGAATGCATCGGTATGACTTTTAGAACTAACTACCATTAAGATTCCAGGAAGTTTCCCACCTTGCGCATATCTCGATTTCATACGTCTTAAAATCATATGATAAAGAGTTTCTGCATGTGATCCTCTTTGATTGGTTGTTCTAGAACCATACCTTATCTTTTGTACTCGTGGCGGAGTCATCGGCATAAAGTTTACTTCGTCTAATATTCCCCCGAACACGTTCAAAGATAAAGCGCTTGACATAGATGAGCTTGAAGCTGCAATCCTGATATTTCCTGGAAACCTAAGTTCCGTTAATGTTTGTTTGTATGGAAAACATTCTCTGAAATACTTTGATGTTAAAATCTTTGTTTTAATGCTTCCAAATACAGCTCTCTTGGCTAACTCTTCTGTTACCGATAAACATACCAACGCAATCTCTGATCCTTTTTCAAGACCATACACGTCTTGTGGATCACGAAGACAACTCATTTCATACAATATCCTGCAAAGAACAATTCCAGAAAAAGTGTTTTTCCCGTATCCAATACTTCCGCTAAGAATAGCCTCGTAATACTGACCAGAAAACAAACTGATTAAATCTTTTTTTAGTTGGGGATAAAGGGTTTTACCTATTTGGCCTAAATAGTAATCGTCTTCTATGAATTGTTCTATTGATACTACTTCTCGAATATACTCCGGTGCCTGGATAAGCCTCGACTGTTCTTCTATGTCTTCTATTTGAAGCATTTCTTTCAACGCTTCAAGTTCATCTCTTGTTAGTTCGTTTATTTCATCTTTGAAATAAGATAAAATCTCTTCGTCGTTTATAACGGAACTATGCCTTCCGTCTTTTTGTACTAACATATCTCCTGCCTTTCATATGGATCGAAAAGCAATCACAATCAAAAATAAAGCACACGCTAAACACCCTACACCAACGAAAAAATACAGAAAGTCATCAAGACTAAGTTTACTCATTCTGATACCGATACGTATTCACGTACTTCAAACTCAGTATGTACAATGTAATGTTTTTCAAGCTCGCCGCTGTCGGCAACAAGCTTTTTCAGTATACACATACCGCTAAACCATGAAATCTTTCCCTCGATAAGTATTTTAACATATACCGTTTCATTTGATTTTAAATTACTCTTGTTTATCTTTTTGTATTCGTTTTCTTTCACTGAAAAATTCATGTAAAGCATGTCTATTTTTCCTTCTTCGTTTTCTACGGTTAACATGCTTTCAACTTTAGCGCTGATAAGATTTACTTTTACCCCATCAATATATGTGTTTGATTTAAATGCGGCGTCATCACCTAGTTCACAAGTGTCCAGTTGTCCGAACTTTAGCGGTCTTTCCATAGTAGGAGAAAATCTTTCGAAAGAACAAAGCTCGGGGATAGAACACCCTTCTCCGCTTGACTCGATTGTTATCCCTAGCATATCGCCTAATTCTTTTGCTTTGGCGTCGTTCGCTTCAACCCCGATAACGCCAAAGTAATCTTCCAGATCAAGTCTAATACAAAAAAACGGATCTTGGCTTCCCTTGCAAAATTCTTCAGCTTCTTCTCTAGTGTCAAATACATGCCTCACATCAAACAAAACATATTTGGAACTCTTTTCAGTCATTCTTGATACGCACCCGGATGCGCCTTTAAAGCTCTTGTCCGTCTTCTTCTTCTATCTCGATATCATCCTCGAACACTTCTACTTCTACTTCCACGGGCTCAGATTCATTGTTTCCAACCTTAATAGAACTTTCGATGGAAAGAACATGCATCAAAACATCCATCGCGGGATGTTCATAGTATTCTGGTTCAAATCCATCTGGAATTTCTATTGTCCAATAAACCCTTGCTTCTCCTTTGTATGTTTTAGGCATATTTCGTTCTCCGTATTATTTGCTTTGTAAAACGATTAGACTATAGTCAAAAATTACATTTTAAACAATGGAATTTGGCCGCTAAGGTAGGAGTTCAAAGATACATTGCTTTTCTCGGCTTCTACGCGCTTTGAAGCAATATTAAAATAGTCTTGTTGTATCTCATGACCAATGAAATCTCTTCCTGTTCTCATGCACGCTATTGCAGTTGTTCCACTTCCCATATATGGATCCCAGATCAAATCACCTGGACTTGTGAAGTCGTTTATCAGTTCAACCATCAATTCTACAGGTTTTTGTGTTTCATGGTGTCGGTCTTTTTTTTCTGTATTGCAAAGCCAAAGAGCTTTACGTCCCCCGCCGTTCCATATTTTCCTTCCAGCTCGATGCATAATAGCTATGCCTTCCCCGGCTATAGCTGGACGGTCCCCAGTGAATTGAGGAGTAGCATCCTGTTTTATCCATATTCCAGATCTTACATAACTATTCCCGGATGCAAGTTGATAATCCCTGAATTGCTCGAAAGCACAAAAACAAATAACCCATCTCTTGCTTATCTTAAGAAAATCTTGAACTATGTCTTCGGCAATTAAATCAATAAAATGAAAAGTTCTAGGACCCGATTCCCTTTGTTCTGCAACATGGTTGTGCACATGTTCACTGTACGGTGGATCCGTAATAATATGATCACAATAAGACGGAATATTGTCTTGCCACCTAGTTCCGTAAAGCTTAATCATTATCTCGTTCTCTTTCCTTCCTCCTCCTTGCATTCCTTCGCTCGAACGAAAAGTCTTTTTTCTTTTTCTTCTTTGGCTTAAAATTCCTATCCCGCGAATACCACCGATCTTCCACATCCACGTCTTCTATGATTTCATTATTCATTGCCCAATTTGCCATGTCTCCCATTGGTTCACCTCTACCACCATATACTTGATATGGATACACCAATAACTATCAACGTTAATGCACCAACAACGCCCAACACCACATAAAGTAATTTCTTGTCTATGCTAATCATCTTCTTTTTTTCTCCAAGCTTCTTATGAACGATGCTTCGTTTAAATTTTTTCCCGCAAGGCTACACCTGCGGTCTAATTCATCGGAACACAAAATATCGCATCTTTCGTTAAAAACATTTCCGTCGTGTCCTTTTACCCAATTCCAAGAAATGTTAAACTTACTTGATAGATTATCCAATTCTTTCCATAAATCAACATTCAAAACTGGTCCCCTCGAACCTCTCCATCCGCTTTGCTTCCATTTGTGTATCCAATCTGTTATTCCTTTTTTTTTACATATTGAGAATCAGTGTAAATAGTAACAATGGAACCCTCCTGGATATACTTTAAAGCCATAATAGAAGCCATTAGCTCCATTCTGTTATTGGTAGTATTATCTTCTCCGCCCGATATTTCTAGCACATCACCACCACATTCAATTAAAGCAGCCCAAGCCCCTGTGCCTGGATTCGGCCTTGCTCCCCCATCGGTGTAAATCATGTAGCACTTGTTTTTTACTATCTTAAAATCCCTTGCCATATACCTCACCTCCAGTCTTTATCTACTCTTCATCTATTCTTCGTCCCCTACAAAAACACAAAATTTACAAGATTCTGCGTCTATACCAAAAACATCTGGAGCTATTGCACCTCCACCTAAATGGAATAACGCATTTTCCCACGCAGCCGGAACATGAGCATAACAAAATCCATTCTTGTAATTCTTGCATTCGCTACACTGCTTTTTTGGTTCTTTCGATTTCATTGGAGCCTCTCAATTCAAGCATTTTTCGTTTATGTCATCATAATGATTTTTTAGTTTGCCGGTTAAAAATAATGACAATAAATGCTCTATTGCTTCCATTGCTTCTATTGCTCCTCGTTCCTCTGGTTTGCCTTTGTGCCTTCTTGCAACACCCTCACAAACAGAACAACAAATTCCCATGACACGTTTTAAATCGTCTATTTGTATTTTTTCCAACTCTTGATCTAATTCCATGATGTTTTTTATTTTGATCATTCAAAAATATCCTCGCCTTGCAAATCCTTGCACTGCCCCGCCTCACCCTTCGTTGCCTCGCCGCGCCCAGCCGTGCCTTGTTTTGTCAAAATATCCTCGCCTTGCAAATCCATGCCTTGCCTCGCCTCACCCTGCGTTACCGCACCAAGCCTTACCTTGCGTTGCCGTACCAAGCCGTGCCGGGCCTTGTTTTGTCAAAATATCCTCGCCTCGCCAAACAATGCAATGCATTGCCTTGCATTGCCTTGCCTCACCGCACCCCGCCGTGCCCTGCCTTGTTTTGTCAAAATATCCTCGCCTCGCAAATCCTTGCATTGCCTGACCCCACCCTTCGTTGCCGCACCAAGCCAAGCCATGCGTTGCCGCACCAAGCCGTGCCGAGCCGTGTCGGGCCTTGCAAACGGTCATTTTACCTTACCGATTCCTTTAAGCACTTTATTCCCAAGTCTTTACTACAAACTTTCCGTAAACACCTCGAAAGGTTCCCAGCCCAATTGCAATGCCACCCTCCTCGAATAGATTTTTTATTTCTTGTTCTTTTATTTCTCTGTTCTGATAAATACAAAAATCAAAATCCAATTCCCATGGTAATGGTAACACTGGTCTTTCTTTTGGATTCGGTATTCCCTTCTCTAGTCTTGCCGTCGCACGATGTAAATACAAACCTGATACTGTATCTATTTCATCCGTGCCTTTCACTGGTCCTGTTTTTATTGGTTTCCCATCACGCTTGAAATAAATTAAGTCCGTTCCATTGTTTCCAATAACCTGCGTAAATGATAAACAAGCATTGCATATCTTTTTAAATTCTTTTGACGGTCTCAATCTTTTCGGAGCACTGTTTGTGTTATGGCTCGATAAGAATGAAACGATGGATGAAATCGGAAGACACAGGATCCCTTCTGAATCCAGGTACACTTTTTGATTCCATGTTAATTTCGTAGAGTTGTCCCCTGGATACCTGTCGAACATGATTGGGGCTATCCCCGATAAAACTACATGCCTCCTTGTTGTTTCGTTCATTCCCGTCATTGATTCTTTCTTTTTCATAGCCTTCTTCCTTTCTTTTTTTGCTTTGCGTTTGCCTTTTTTGTTTGCGGTTTTTACTCATATTGATTCCCTATTCTACCGGATCAAAACATGGACATCCGTTTGAAAATGCATCTAACGGCTCGTCTATGACGTAAAAGAAAATATCGTCTAAACGAAAATAAGAACTTTCTTTTCGTGCACTATTAGGAGTTAAACAAGGATAAGAATGAATGCAAACATGCCGGTGCTTTTCCCCTATTAGCACCCTGTTTTTCCCTGTCACCTGAACGAATATGTAATCCTCGAAGTTTTTGCAATCTGCACAACTCATCTTTTTATCTCCGTTTTTTAAAACGTCAAATCTACAACCAACTAAGTTGCCCGCTTCTCTTTTTCAACTCTTCCATTCTTGTATCTTCGTACCCGTCTGGTATACAATACAAGACCTCGACCAATGATTTTATTTTCTTTAAACAACAAGACCAAGCTAAGTTTTTTCCTGAAAAAGCGTCTTTAATCACATATCCACCTTTCCCACGCCACTCCCGCGAAGCACCATTGTGGTTTATTACCACAATATACCTGCCACGCAAAGATAAAAGCTTCTCCTCTAGCGCTTTCATCTCTGATTCTGTCATTGGCCATACTCCTTTTAAACACTTTTTAATTCCACTGGGAACCTGGTTCTAACCCGTGACAAAATTACGTCACGCACTTGTTCACATACTTGATAAAAGGTTTCGATACGAGAATGACCAATATCGCAAAGCTCGCTTTGAGCACATAAGGCCGCCGCCGAATCATTTAAATCATGCAATAATTCTCCAAGCTGATCTACTTCAACAATTTCTCCCAAATAATAATAATCAAATGAATCTAGTTTTACGTCTTCCACGCTTCCAGCGATAAACCATCTTTTGCCGCGCAAATCTAAAACCAGAATCATGAGTTCCTCCCATATTTTTCTTCTAGTTCTCGATCTCTCATGGCGTCAATCATATCATCCGCCCAATGTTCATTATTCATTTTTTCTGAATGGCTTAACATCTTAATCTGTCTTTTTTTACGCTTAAAATATACATCTGGCATTGCCGTGGCATACCTATGCTCGATCAATTCACCTGCTTTGTCGTGAGAAACATAAACAGACAGGCCGCCTAAACCATCACACTCATCACAGTCTTCGTTTCGATGATTATCTCCCTCGCCATTGCACCACGGGCATACCACAAACACTTCGCAATCCTCTTCGTCGCCCCGATATAACTCCAGGAACTCTTCCGTTGTGACGTAATTCAGTGGTAATAGCAGCATCTTGATCTCCTTTTATCTTGCTACTTTCATTTAAAACTAAAATAATAAATTAGTCAATTTTTTTGCCACCCCTGGAAATGCGCCACATATCCGCAAGCTTGTTTATCGTTTTGGCGTAATCAATTGCTTCCCTTTCGTCCCGGAAGGTTGCAACTGTAAAGCTTTTATCCATGGTGCATTTCACTTCCCACGTTTCGTCCTGGATACCATCCTGTAATTGTATCGTGCAAAATGTGATCATCTCTATCGTTATTCTCCTTGTCTTAGAACGTATAGAGTGTAGCATGACATTACGGTCCCTCCTAGACCTTGCGCACCCGGACTAATCGCGCATCCGGGTGCGCACTTTTTACCTAAACCCTGAAATATACTTCTCTTCCTAGGTGTATCGCCCAAACACCTTGAAATGTTTCCTCGTCCCCATACTCGTCAGTGTCTGTGAAAAAAGCTAACTCGGGATCTTCTATTGCGGGATTGTCCTTTGCATTTTCAAGCGCAACCAAGGCTTCCAGTGAAGGATTGATTGCATCGGTAATATACAGCTTAGGATTCACAAGACGCCACCCGCTTCCGAGTTCAAACTCCATACGTTCGGTTCGATAAGCGCCAGTGCATTGACCCAATAGTTTATTTTTCAGCGCTAGTTGTAGTCTTTCGCTTCCATGTTCTTTAACCCATTCGGATGCTTCCGTCAAAAACTTTTCTTTTTTCTCTTTTTCTTTTTTCTCTTTTTCTTCGTTTTCTTTTTTTCTTTTTTCTGATTTTTCTTTTTCTTCTTTTTCTATTTCTTCGTTTGTTTTTTTATTTATTTCTTCTTTTTTTGGACGTAATTCTTCTACTTGTTTCTTGTCTTCTGTTTCTGTTTTTACTTTTTCGAAAAACTTATCAACTGCTAATTCTGCGGTAAGCATGACATCCATAACAAAGGGTTCGTTTGAATTTTTTACGTGCCAGTAGATCGGCGTTCCATCCCCTTCCCAATGGCGTCTGTCGATCCATTGCAAATCAAACTCTACCGTTTCATCTTCAGAAAGATGTGCTCCATGCTCAATGAGCTTTCTTGCCGTTTCATCCGGAATCTCAAATGTATCCTTTTGATGCCATGAATACTTGCGAAGAGTCTCAAGTTCCATCTTCTTGATAAGCTCATCTGACATTCTCCAGCTAACGATCATTTTTGCCATTTCTCATCTCCTTCCTCTCGCCTTGAGAGGTTTTTAAAAAGTGACTCCATGTCACTTGTCAATCCAGCCTAAGTGGGGCCTTATGACCGCATATGATCTTCGTACATTCCGATAAAAAAATCTTCTACATCTGCAATTTCTTTCGACATATCGTAATCGCTAGGAAAAAACGAAAATATAGCAGTCAACATCTTTATATTTTACCGTGGTTTCTTCGTTTTTCATCTCGATCTCCTTCTAATATCTATCTCTTAAAACCTCGTAAATCTCTTGCGTCTCTACCTTTACCCATTCATTTGGATTTTCTGAAAATCCAAGATTCGTTGCTATCTCAATTACTTCGTAAATACTTATTTCTTTATATTCTTCCGCATATCTAAAAATATTCATTACCCAAGGTGGCAAATTTTCATAAAAATCTTTGTCCATCTTATCTTTTCTCCATGGCCCCGAAGGAAAAAAGACTCAAATAGCTATCGTCCGAAATAATGATATGGTCAAACAAAGGAACGCCTAATAGATCTCCTGCGTCCTGGACCCGGCGAGTTAATTCAATATCATGAACACTTGGTTCTGTATCGCCGGAAGGATGGTTATGAACTAGAATAATTGCATGTGAATTATTCAGAAGCGCCCCAATAAAAATATCTCTTGGCGTGCAATGAAGTTCCCCTAATGATCCTACCCCAACTTCTTCGATCGCTGTAACCGCAAGCCTGGTATTCAGGTGTACAACCCACATTCGCTCGCGATGTGAGGCATGCGCCCTATCGCAAAGAAGATCATAAACAGATTGCGCGTCTGCAATTCTTGGTCTTTCCCCGGGCACCCTTTTTGTAGAATATGTAATCTGTAATTCTTTTAGTAACATGGTTACTTCTCATACCCCACAAAAACCGCGAGGGGCAGCGCATGGGGTAGAAAGCCACACAAAAACGAATCGACTAAATCGTCATCCATCACGGTGACGGAATCGCAGGGATCCGCGTCCACCGTAATGGTGGGAAAAACCCCACGACTAAGGCCGTTTATTACATCACCGATTGCGGCATACCCGCAATCGTACCAGTGATCGGAACCATCACTGGCATACACCACAAAGGTCCCCCCCGTGCTGGTGTAAA
The DNA here is from genome assembly GCA_964559565.1 of uncultured Ignavibacteriaceae bacterium. Lineage (GTDB taxonomy): Bacteria > Bacteroidota > Ignavibacteria > Ignavibacteriales > Ignavibacteriaceae > IGN2. The sequence goes on from CAZLJI010000001.1 coordinate 110,679, forward strand.
AATTAAACCGAATTGTTTGGGTTGTTTTAGTCATCTTGTTCTCCTTTGGCTACCTAAGCCATTGTTTATCGCGCCACCTTGGCGCGTATTATAAACACTCCAACTTTGCTTTTAGGCGCTCCGCCTCAGCATATGCCCTCGCGGAAGCACAGCGATTCGTTGCCCCGCGGTTCAGTTTCTCCCAGGTGGCTACTACACGAACTACGCCACGGGCGCGTTCGGAAATCATGGACACTTCCGTCACTCCTGGCTCTACTTCCAGGAGCCCAATTCTTACATAATCACCCCAGCACCTTACTGGCATACAGGCGCTGGATACTTTAATGATATAATGATGCTTGGTTTTGGCTTCTTGGGGTTGGGTTGTTTGAGTCATCTTGTTCTCCTTCTCCCGCACCTAGCGGGTTTTTTATCGCGCCACCTTGGCGCGCATGCAATAAGATACTGCACTTTGTATGCCAATCTTTTAAAAAACGTAAAAACTAAACAAAAACAATAACTTAAGGCAAAATAAGCCAAAATGGCACCATGTAAAGTTTACAAGGTAAACTGTAACACAAGATACAATAAGCAAAAAAGAAAAGCAAAAACAAGTACTTACATATATGCATAAAAGTAATACTTTTTATAAGATTATGCAAAATTTGCATAGCTTCTTATGCTTGACAATCATAACTTTTTATGCGGGAAAGGGGTGACTAACTTTATGCTTGACAAGCATAACTTTTTATGCGAAAAAGACACAAAAAAACAATAGGGTCAAGCATAAAATGAAACGCACCACAATATCACTCGAAGATGATATTTTTGAAATCCTTTATTCTTCTTCCGGCAAATCAGCGTCTGATTACATTTCAAAAATCATTAAAAAGAATTTCTTTCGGTGGAAAAAAGCGTTCCATATTGTATCCTCAGTAAAAATAGAAAACGCGCATATCAAGAAAAACGAATTGGAAATGATGTTCGCTGCCATTAAAGAAACATCCGCTAACACCGATTCTTCGTACAAAACAGCCGTGGACCTTTTTGATTTACACCGTAAACATAACGTTTCTCAAAAAAGGTCGCTCGATATCCTAAATGAAATACAGAAAAACAAAAAACTTAATGATGCTATTCTTTCCTTGTACGATGAATTTGTTTTTCAAAACAAAAATCTTTTAGCCTTAATGGATAAATTAAACTGAAAAAAGAGCCCTTGCTCCAAATATAGAATGTAAACTTCTAGCCATTTCAATGCGATTTTCTTCTGGTATATCTTCGCACGAAAACATTTCAATCTCGTTTACTATTGTTTCAGCTAAATCACAAATGGCTTCTTTTATTGTTTCGCCATATCCAAAAAAACTTCTATCCTTAACAGATGTAACAAAAAAACCAGAACCATCAAAATCAAACTCAAGCAACAAAGGAGAAAACTCTCTTATCTCTCCCGTTTCATAAACCATGAATGGTATTTTAATGTAAAAATATTTCACTTTATCTTTTTCCCATCACTATCGGCTGATAACCGCATTCCTAATTCAATGTTTCCTTTGGCCGCACCATAACTCATTCCTTTTTCGAGCCTTCTTTTTAACCCTACCCATTCGGCCATATTGCCAAACCAACTTGGTACTAGTTTGCATTCATGGTGCCACCTTAACCCGTCCGGGTCTTCAGTGTACACTAAAATAGGCTCTGCTTTACATAATGGACATACCCCCATTATCTTTTTCATTCCTATGTTCTCTTGCATCTTGGTTGCAACTTCTTTCATTGCATCGGACATCTTCGCTATCTTCATCTTCCACCGCCTATCTCAATCCCTATCGATCAAAAATCTTCAAATCTTGTTTGATTTGTTCCTATTGCTCACTATCAATAACCTTCTTTTTTCTTAAATCAAGGCTTGGCGATTCTTCTATCGCTTTCTGTAAATTCAAATTCTCTACTATTTTTAAAAACACGTTTCCTACACGTCTTCTTTTCTTTGGATCTGACAAAACATCGTACACAACCTTTTTCCCCGGATAAGTCTTCTTTGCAAATTCTAGTAACCTTGCTTCGTGGTCTATCTCTTCCCTGTTTTCCATGCTCCCGAATAAATCAACTTTAATCTCGCTAGAAGTCTTTAACAGTTTTCTTAGGCCGTCCATGTGTTGAAGCATTCTTGCATATACATCGCTGGCCATAAGGTAAAAAGACAATGGCATTCCGTCAGGAAGACCACCTTCAGAAACAGCGTTTCTTTTTATCGCCCGAGCACATTTGTAATACTCAATTTTGTCTTCTGGTATTTCTTCTGCCTTAACCGATTCCCAATTAAGAGGCAAAGACATCAACTCTACCAAATCGCTCATAACTATATCTAGTACATGTTTTTGAGTTAAATAAAGTATCCCTGCTTCTTCTGTTTCGTCTAGTCCAGCCCTTACCCGTTCTATTGCTCTAATTGTATAATCAGGCAATCTATTGGTTAGTATTTGTCCTGGAGTGAGTCTTGCTATTAACCTTCTCACCACTTTGGCTAGATCGGTAAGTCTAACATCCGTTAGGTGTCCTTGGGATTGTATGTTTTTGGCTATTTCCCCTGGCGAGATACCATGTTTAACCCAATCATAAATATCATCCTTGATGGACAAGGCTTCGAGCCTATCCATAGTGTTTATCTTTTCCTCGTATTTAGGGGAAAGCGAAAGATTTTTTAAGTTTATCTTTGGCTTAGGTTGTTTTCTAGACTGTCTTTTAGGCTTTGCCATTGATCTTTACCCAATGCACTTAGATTCATATATTACAGTAGACATAGAATCCGCATTAACTGGTTTACATTTTATATCATTTTTGTTTTTTGATATTGAGATCATCATTAGATAGTATAGACAATTTTGCCACTGTTTTCAAGCTGTCATTCTTTTGAGGTTACCATTTTCTTATTGTAATGCCTATGGAGCCGAGGAGAATAGAAGACAAGCAAAGAATCCATTCAGACGGTCTTACTATTCCAAAGAGTTCGAAGCCACCTGTAATTTTGTAGTTTAGTAGAGTTACTAGGATAAAGCCGAATAGGATAGCTAGACCGATATAGAAGAAAACAAAAGAGAGTATAAGTAATTTTTTTAAAAGGTTCATTTTTTCCCCGCGTTATTTAAGTTTGCTCCCGCATCCATTTTGTTCTCTTCCTGTTCTACTCCTTCTGTCTTTTTGTCTTCTGACATTGGAATAATAGGATTAGTAACCCCGCAGTTGTCTATCATTCCTAGGAAAGGTCTTTTGTTTTCTGTTAGCTTTTCCCCGATTAGTCCTATCTTTGGCATAAAGTTTATCCCCGTGCGTTTTTCTAGTAATTTAATTGACACAAGTTTAGCGCTTTGATGCCATTTGTACCCTGGTGGATAATCTTTGTTCTCTACTATAACAGCAATTCCAACGCTTCCTCGTACAATCACCTTATAGAATGCATCAGGAATCCATACATTGCTCTTTCCTAATACTTTTGGCTTACTCTTATCAAAGATTACCCCGCTAATAACATCCACGCGCTGGCACCGTTTAGCGAGCTTACGTAAATAATCTTCTATCCCGTACCATGCTACTTTGTTCAAACTTGGTTTTTGTGGCGTTACATTGCTTAGATAAAAAGTCCTTTCGGCTTCATCTTTCATATCCTCCCGGTCGGCATACGGAACCATGTGTCCACGATGATACCCGCTACCAAGATAATCTTCATTCTTTGCCTGGAATGATTTGATTATATCAGGATCTGGTTTGAAAGAAAAAGAAGAGCGTTTTGTGCTTTTATCGCTCATATCATCCGCTCGAAGTGTTTCGCATACCCAAATAGGTATCTTGCCAGTATAAGAATACCCTATTGAATACCTGTCCCGCGCAATCACATTCTGAATGGAATATATTCCCCGCGATTCAGGAGCGCCGTGAATGCAAAACCTATCAGGCTTTAAAACTTCTTTTTCTTCCGCTTCTTGCTTTTTCCCGCAAGAAAAACACAAAACGAAAATTACAAAAAATCTCTTCATAGTCTGTTTTCCATGATTACTATTATTAAAAACCCAAGCAAGAAACCGACCACCACGAAGAAAATAAAAAACAAGCTATGGTTTAACACAACCAAAGGCTTTCATCATATCAAGATAAAGTTTGATTTGATTCTTATATTTATCAGGCAAAAACTCCAAACTTTCGGCTACAAGACAAGCAGAAGCTTTGATCAAGCTGATAATATCAGGTGGTAATTCTTGTTTTGATTGCTCTGCTACGTTAATCGCTGCCTCGGCAGTGTTAAATGCAGAATCAGCCGTCTTCTTTATTTGTGGCCATTTGGTCTTAAAGGACAAAAACTTGGAATAGCAATCCTTCCATGCTTGTTCTTGTGTATGGTCCACGTTCATGCATTCTTTGTATTTTTGACCATGTGTAGGATCAATCTTCAAACAAATATTGCTAGTACAAGATTGCTTAATAGAATTGTCCGCTACATCAACACCAATATCAGCCATGCTAATAGCTGCACGTCCCGAATTAACTGAAATTCTTGCAGCCAAAAACTTATCCGTACAACCAGAAAGCGCTACAATGGCAATAACAAGAAGTGTTTTTTTCATGGCAAATCTCCTTTTTTGGTCAAATCAATGAATATGATTTTGTCGTGATCTTTTTTTTCTTTTTTTAGAAACGACGGCAATGCCAAATTTGAAACGAAAGACTTGTAAACATCTAAGGCCGCTTTTTGTAAATCCATGCCTAAAATAGATTCAATCTCATGTGATATTTTGTCTGCCATACGAATACATCTCCATATTGACTCGCTGAAAATATCCATATCCGCTCGGCTTAGTTCTTGTATAACTTTGCTCCGTTTTCTTTCATCCAGCATTTTTGGCACATTCCTGTTACGTTTCTTGGATTCACTAACTTTCCACATCCGCCCTTACATGGCGCATAACTTTCTTTCTTTTCTTTTGATTTTCGCTTTACCCTGCATCTCAAACATTCAGCGCATTTCGTTCTCTGTGAAAGCTTTTCACCGCACCCAATACAAAACTTCTCTTCTACTTCCTTCTTTGGCTTTGAATAACTCTTTCCGTTTTTACATGATCTGCAAATATCTTTCGTGGCATATCTCCCGAGTACTGAACCGCATTCTTTGCAATACCTTATTTGTGCAGCCGTATCCTCTGAATCCGTATAAATCATAACTCTCCCCTCGCTTGCGCACCCGGATGCGCAACATCTCAATGAAGATCTTCTATATCTTTTACCTCTTTCGTTGGTGGAAATACACCGCGCATAGAAGAAGGACTAAACCCTGGAAGTATATCCATAAGCTCGTCGATTATCTTATCGTCTATTTCTTTTCCTGCTTTTCCCATCTCGATTGATATGTAGTGTTTTGGATGTACCCCGATTTTTGTTTCTAACACTTTTGCAACTTGTTGCCAAGTCCTTCCGGCTACCTTCCTTATCTCAACCAAATTCAACCCAAATTCTTTTTCATCGTACAAAAGCATATCTTCCTCCTTGTTCAGTCAATCATATCCATCGGACCACTCGACAACGCTAACATCACACAACTCGTCCTTTTTTGGATTTACACCTTCAAACGAATACGGGTCTCTTCTTTTTAGTGTCCATATTGTTGCGCACTCTAAATCCATTTTTCTTTGGATTAGCGCAATGGCTCTTCCAAAATCAAAATCCTTACATGAAGAGATATCCATCATTACAGCACGCCGAAGCGGCCAACCATGAACTGCAATATGAGAAGTGGTTATTTGCGCAAATACAGACCATCCACCTTCGTCTTCTTCGCCGTCCAATCTGTTTTCGTCCAACGAAACCCTTATCGCAGTTGGCCTTTGTAAATACTGCATATCTAATTCAATAACTAACTCGTCCATTAAGTCCGTTATGTAATCAGGAGTAAGTGAAAAACTGTTTTTTACATATCCATCTATTACTAGGTGGCAACCTGATATTTCTCGCATGTGCCTTCCTCCAAAATTTCAACAACTGCCGTTCAGTAATGCCACCAGAAACAAACAAAACCAAAATACCGAAACGGCTAAAAAACAAAACCTGTTTGAAGTTGGCACATTATCCAACTTAATGCCAATATATAGCAAGGATTTTTTATGAAAAACCATCTTAAAAACACCTTGCTAGTAGACAATAAGCTTCTTTTCCTTGAGCAAGAAATCAAGAATGTTACAAAAGATTACCTGTTCTTTCCCGGTAAGCTTAATATCATATTCACCTTGAAATCTAAAAAGCATCTCCTCTTTTAACTTGGAAAGCCTATCTTCTAATGGCTCGTTGCTTCCTTTCGTTCCTGGTCTTTCGTTCTTCCTGTTTGCTATTTCTTCTCTGACAACAGCTTTTTGTTCGTTGTTTTCTTTTTTCTTTGGTTGCGGTTTTGCCGGTCTTGCAGGTGCCTGTTTATCCAAACTAGCCTTTTTCACTATCTCTTTTTGATCGTCTTCTGGAAGATACGCAATATCCCTTGCATCTGATACGGTTATCTTTCCTGATTCAAGCGCATTGATCACATTTTCGTCTGCCTCAAGTAATTTTAACCGTTGACTTACAAGTGACTTAGAAATACCAAGCATGCTTGCTAGAGTATTCTGATTGATTCCATAATCAGAAATAACACGCCTGTATGCCCTCGCCTCTTCCATTGGCAGAAGACTTTCCCTTTGAATGTTTTCTACTAACTGTAAAATTGGAATCTTGTCGTTGCTCATGTTTCGGACAACTACAGGAACCGAAGTCATGCCTATCTTCCTGGCCGCAACAAACCTTCTATGCCCACAAACCAAATGGTAAGATCCAGATTCATTTGGACCAGAAACAATTAAAGGACTTAAAAACCCGTGTTCTTTGATTGAATCAATTAGCCCGGTTATTGATTCATTGTCTACATTCTCACGAATGTTTAAGTCATGATCTGCAACAATTAAATCTGTAGATACTTGTTCCATGGTTAGTTCTTCGTTTCTTTGACCAATTTATTCAGAAGTTGTTTTCCTACAACTACATCGTTAGTGTTTGGATCAATCACAATGAATTTAGCCCCTAAAATAGATTCCATTTTGCCCAAGTAATGCTTTAACATTTTCTCACCCGGAGCCACCTGGAACCTGTTGTCTGTTACAAACGACATACAAACCAGATCAAGTAAATGTGATGGTTTTTCACTATCAGCAATTTGACTAGCTAACTCTAATGCAGATTGAATGTTAGCCTTTTGTTCTTCCGTTACACGAAAAGTCATATTGCTAAAAACTTCAATCTTGTCAGTATCGGGCTCTCCTTTTGCTCTTGCTTTTGCATTTTTTACTATTTGTTTTAATTCTTCTCGATTATGATTTTTTGCTGCCTTGATCCATTCGTTGGCATTATCCTCGTCCACAACACCAACAAGCAAACTTGCCTTTGTCCATCCTATTTCTTCTATTTGCGACCTAATTCTAGCGTCTTTAACTACCTCAGAAAACCACTTCCATATCTTCATTAAATATTCAGATTTACGAACAGAGATTTCCATCTCTTCTTCTACATAATCTTTCCATGTAGCATATCCCCAATCCTTGAATGCTGCTACATCGAAAGCATATTGCAAACACCCGGCTAGCTCCATGTGAGAAGTATCAATCTTTTGTTTTAAAGATGATAAATGAAGCCTTAATGTTTTTGTGTCCGCAATATGAGCTGGCGGATTCCCGTCTACGACCTTAAGCAAGGTCTCCAATGTTTTCGTTGTCTGTTCTTGTTCTTTCTCGCTCTTGACCATTATTTTCTTCGACATCTAAAGTTCTCCTTTTCCAAATCTGTCTTGCTTTTACGCTTCTTATGGCTCTTACACTAAAAGCCCTTATCTCCACCGCCTCTTGGCCTGTATCACCAATTCGGCGATTCATTAACTCTCCCTCCACATACACATCTTTGCCCTTTTTCACTTTGTTCCTTATATAGTTTATTATTTCTTCTTCAAAAACATTTACGCGCACCCAAGTGCATCCACCATTCACTGTTTGGACCGTGATCTGAAAAGACACCGCTGCCTTCCCATTCTTCATGGTCCCTGTCCTTATATCTTGGGCAACGTGGCCTAGCCCTTGCCAAGTGTTTCTATTTATCACTACTCTTTTTTCTCCTGCGGGTGCTTCCCATTGGAACGATTAGCTCATCTTTAGAAGCAGGATCAAACCCGCACCGCATTCGATTAACTTTACAAAACAAATAATATCCTACCACAAAAGCATCCATAACGTCATGTTTTTCAAAAACAAAACCTCTGTTTTTTAAAAAAACTTCAACCTGATCTTTCGATTTAAGAGGCTTCATTCCTCTTAAAATATCTTCTCGCCTCTTTCCACGTATCCCCCCCATTAAGAATTTTCGCGCCGTAGTAGATGGAACAACATTAGGACACTCACCATACCTCAAAAATATTCTAGATTTTACTGTTCCGTTAAGCTCGGCTAATTTTGTAATTGAATCAGTATTAGCGGCATACGCATAATCTTCAATCGCAACACAGTCAGGATTTATATCAAAAGCAGACATCTTGTCTAAAATCATCTTTGATGCATTAGTATACATTTGAAACAATTCAGAACAAGAAAGCTTTCCTTTTTGTTTGTTCTCGATAAAACTGTATGAGACAAACTCATTGTTTATTCCAATATCAGGAGACCATCCAGGTAGAATAGCAAAGACAGCGCTGCATCTAGGCGCAAGATCAATTCCAATAACAGGTTTCATACAAAAAACCTCATCTGTTTCTCTTCATGCGGTTTAATCCATAAACACTCGGTTCTTGGTTGATGTTTAAACACAGCACCCTTACCTTGTAAGTTGCTTGCTCTCGTTCTACCAGCAGCATAACACACGGTTTGAAAATCTATTCTTTCCCAACTTGCGTTTTCAAGTGGCTTGTAAATCTCGCTAGGATAACCAGATAGAACGGCACTGCCCTTTAAGTTTAAAAGTGCAGTTATAAGATCGTTGTGATCTTGATCTGATAATTCATGTTTATAATCACCAGCTTTTCTCGTACTAGTGATATAAGGTGGATCTAAATAAAAAAGTGTTTCATCCGAATCGTGAGCATCTAAAATCTTTCGCCAGTCGTTATTTTCGATTTGAACTCTTTGTAGCCTAGCGTGAATTTCAGGAAGCATTTTTATACATGAAACCCAGTTTGAAACATCTGCAGACATACCATACCTTGATTCCCCGGCAGAATAACCCCAGCCAGTACTAAAATTACCGCCAAAACTCTGCCTTGCAATCACAAACCATTTAACAACCCTTTCGATCCTATCACTGGTTTCTTTCCATGTTTCTCTGCATTCGTTATAAAGCTGTCTTGAGTATGGCAATACTTCAACCCGTCTTTTGAATTGTTCAAACAAAACAGGATCCGAAAGCACCATAAAAAAATCATACAACGCAGAATCCAAATCATTGTATGTTTCCACATCAACCGGTTTCTTTCCTATCAATATAGACGCGCCTCCGCCAAAGGGCTCTACATACCTTCGATGCTTAATCAATTCGAGAATAGGAATTATTTTAGCTTGCATGTTTCCTTTGCCGCCAAACCATTTTATTGGTGATTTCAAATAGGTCATGACTTAGGTTTTTTTGATTTAAACATACTACAAGGCTCGACTAAAAAATCATCGTTTGTAGTATCAAGCAAAAGAGCAACACCTTTTATCCATTTTGGTAAAGGACAAACACAAAAGGCTTGCCATCCAGCCGATTCATCTTTTGGAAACTTAAAAAAATGTTTGCACTTTTTACACATTTCCATCACATAAAAAGTTTGTTTATTCATTTTTTGTTTCTTATTAGTATTCCAAATCAATATTCTCAGAAATCCTGCTTCCGTCTTCACTAGATATTATCCCTGTTATCTGATCTTCTGAAACTACCCTTAGACCTTCCGAGTGTATCGTTCCCTCAATAACCCTGTCCCCGAAAATTCTGTCTATTACAACCTGGTCCCCTACTTTTACCGCGTGCGGATGAAAACCATCTCCCCTTTTATTCGGTATTCCTTTTTCATCTAATGCAACAACAGTAGCAATTCTCCATACTCTTTTCTCTGATAAATCAACCGGAATCAAAATTCCATTCTTTAAAATCCCATCTGTGTTTTCAGGTGGAAACCTTAAAAGAACATAACCATGAAGTGGACGAATGTTTTCATCTTTAATCATCTCATTCATTCTCCTTGAAACAAAGTTCCTTGTAGTTGCACATTTTTGCAAATTGTGAATTTATGTTTGAGCATTGTCTTTCGGCTACGTTCCCCTTCCTAAGACAATCTCTTAAATATTTTACATTGTTCAAAACGTTGTATCTTAACCAGTCTTCATCATAATCAATAATATGTGGAACAAAGAACCCATGATGTATTGACATTCCATGTTTTCCCTTTGGATCTTTGCCTGCTTTATTTATGTAAATTACTTCCCCTCTTTTTATCCCTGTCATCCACATATAAACTTGAATCTGTTTTAACGTGTATGGATGTGGACCGTTTATCGTGGTGTAAGCAAAACTGGAAGGATCCGCAGATTTTATTTCTTGCAAAATAACTTCGTTTGATTCAGGACAAAACCTCCACCCATCAGTGTGTCCAGTTATGCCATACTCGTCGTTTTGTAAATCCCATTCAGAAAAAACTATTGTCTTTGAACCTTCTCCGTCTTCTCTTCCATGTCCGCATTTTTCACAAACAATTGGCATCTTCACTAAATTAAAAACGCCTTCTCCTGGAAGACTTCCGTTTGGCTTGAAAGATCTGGTTTCGTTGTTCATGGATTTATCTGTATCCCAACCACATCTCAAACATTTCCATCTTCCGAGATACATGCCATGTGGACCAAGATACCAATCACGGTAAAGATGATGGGTTAATGTTCCAACATCAAACTTCCATTGCAAGTCTGGACCAATTGTTCTCGTTCTGATTATACCGTGCTTTGCGCACAAGGTTTCAAGTCTAGGGCAAAGGAATCCTATCCCGGAAGCCCTTATCATGTCATCTGGCCCCATTGGATGGATCTCTTGTACCGTGGCTAATTTTTCAAAAAGCCAACCACCTACACCGCCACCAATGTTTGAATCGATCACTTGTTGGACACGTGAATACACCAAAGCTAAGCCCATTTTTTAAGCTCCAAATCTAATCTAATCTTGTTTCAATCCAAACTACTCAACAACTCGTCCGCTTCCATCATAATCTTTTCTACCTCAGAAACTCCCCACGCCTCGTTCGTTCTTAAGTCGCTCATGTATCTCTGTTCTATCTTATCTAGTTTTCTTCTTTTCTCTTCCTGAAGCAAAATCCATTTTTTTCTTGCTTCAGAAGTGAACATCTCTATACCACCCTTAATAACACTTGAATCACGATATTGGAAGATATTCTTTTTCTCAAGCCCATCAATTTGTGGTGAATACCATTTTTCAACATCGTTCACAGCATCGCTCATGCATCTTACAATCTCAATCCTATTTTTTTTAACACGATCTAAAACTTCTTCTATCTTAGAATCCCTATCTCTTATGATTGCTTCTTTTGCATTCTCTTTTGCGCATCCAGGTGCGCGAGTTTTTTCTTTTTCCATCTTCACCAGCTATGTACACGTTTCACCCAGTTCATGCTATATGCGTGCCTACAACTCAACCTAACTAACTTACGGCCTCTCTTCATCTTGGGGGCTTTGGCTAACTTAATACCCTCGGCAAAGCATAATGTTCTTATCCAGTATAAATTCCTGCTCTTGCAATAGTTCAACCGCTTTTCATGTTTCTCTTCTGATTCCGTTGTTCCCCTTGAAAAACTGCAATTGTGGTAACTCGTATAAATAAATCTAGGTCCTTGATTATATGTGTTTAAAACACACTTCCACATATCTTCGTCTGTTACCTTTCTACCGTGATTATACCACTTATTTATTTTGGTCAAAATAGTATTATTGCAGTATTTCGTTCTCACGATATTCAGTTCTTTCATGGCTAACTCAAAACTAAGCTTTGTGTCTTTTTGCAATTTCTTGCAAAGCTTCATTTTTTTAACGTATGAAATTTTCAGTCTAAACATGTTGTTCTGGCAAAGCCCGCAATCTAGTCCAGACACGCGCCAATACTGCAAATCTGTTTCCGCTACCGCGATACCTAAAAGAATATGCACCGGCATCCATGAGTTCTTTGTATCTGCTAACACCTCACGTGCTTCTCTCGATAGCTTTTCAGCAAATTCGTTTGTTACGAATTTTTGCTCTCCCCTCGTCGCAAGAATTCCCTTTGCATATTGATCAAGCGTCGTAGCTACAACCTTAGACATAGTATTAGACTTAATGTTTTCTACCGCCTTTTTGGCAACAGAAGAAATGCTTGCTTCAGAAGGAGATCCGTCAGAAGCAAAAGACACACCGCCTAACAAACATACCAACAAGATAATAATTGAGACTCTCATGATGTTTTCCTCCATCAGATAAAATTCACAAATGAATTTTTGTTGTTTTTATTTAGATGAAACCATTGAAATTGCCTTATCCTCGGAAAGTTTTAAAATATTGTAAACATCCGAGTATGGCTTATCTTTTAGAATGTCGCCACTATGAATTGATTTTTCTACATCATTTATGCGTTTCATCATTCCGCCTTTAAATGGCCACATCTTATAATAATCAAACCCAACAAATCTACCCATGATGTATTCTTTGTAATCTGGTTCAATCTTTCCATTCATCCATATTCTTGTTGCCATGCCCATAGCATACCCTCGAAGCTCTATCTTCATCCTGAAATAAGCAGGAATCGGAAGAATAAACAAAATAGCACATAAGCTAAACAACCACCAAAGACCAAACCAAATAGCCAATAATGAAAAAACAGACAATATCGCCATTACCTGTGGTAAGATGTATGAAAATCTAAACCACGCCCCGTTTTTCTTTGTGTCAAGCAAGTGAACATACTCATGCGCCAAAACATGAAAACTAGATTCTGGATCTTCCTTAAAGTTACTCTTCGCCGGTGAATACACGTTCGGATAAAACGTTGTCCAAAAATCTTCCATGTATCTAGACATCCCAAATAAACCCAATAGCCAACCCAAAAATCTTTGTGTCTTGCTTTTATCTTTAGATAAAACTTCAAACTTTGGTACAGATTCTTTTATCTTACTAATAAGCAATTCAAGACGAGCGTTCCAAATATTCATGCTAAACCTCTTTCCTGCAAAGAAATCATTTCTTCGTATTCTAGTGTTCCGGTTATCTTTTTCCATGCAAGCATAGCACTATCTTGAACCCTTAGCATCACTAATGTAATAGCTAAATCATTATCCCATTCTTTACTCATACCACAAAACCAAATAGCAACATAAAAAGGAATAAGCGGTTTTGTTACACCGTTACGTGAAAGAGTCATTAGAGAATTAAGAATAGATCTATCTATTTCTTTAGTTACTACGTCATTTTCAGAAAAAGCATTATGCGAAAGAGAACAATCCTGTTTAATTGTACTAATAGCATTTTCAAGACCGTTTCTTTTTCTATATTCATCCATATCTAAGTCAAACAAGTGGTTAACATGCCTATTTATATCTTCTTTCGTTAAAAAATCAGGCGGCCACTCCTCATTGTTTTTTTCTTGTTCTTTCTTAAAAAAATAATTCCATTCTTTTACTTCAAACTTAGAAGAAATAAGAACATCCGTGGCAACAGAAACACACTTATCTTGATTTTTTTTGCCTATTGATTCCCATGTAAGCATTTCTTTCATACAAAAAACCTCATCTGTTTCTCTTCATGCGGTTTAATCCATAAACACTCGGTTCTTGGTTGATGTTTAAACACAGCACCCTTACCTTGTAAGTTGCTTGCTCTCGTTCTACCAGCAGCATAACACACGGTTTGAAAATCTATTCTTTCCCAACTTGCGTTTTCAAGTGGCTTGTAAATCTCGCTAGGATAACCAGATAGAACGGCACTGCCCTTTAAGTTTAAAAGTGCAGTTATAAGATCGTTGTGATCTTGATCTGATAATTCATGTTTATAATCACCAGCTTTTCTCGTACTAGTGATATAAGGTGGATCTAAATAAAAAAGTGTTTCATCCGAATCGTGAGCATCTAAAATCTTTCGCCAGTCGTTATTTTCGATTTGAACTCTTTGTAGCCTAGCGTGAATTTCAGGAAGCATTTTTATACATGAAACCCAGTTTGAAACATCTGCAGACATACCATACCTTGATTCCCCGGCAGAATAACCCCAGCCAGTACTAAAATTACCGCCAAAACTCTGCCTTGCAATCACAAACCATTTAACAACCCTTTCGATCCTATCACTGGTTTCTTTCCATGTTTCTCTGCATTCGTTATAAAGCTGTCTTGAGTATGGCAATACTTCAACCCGTCTTTTGAATTGTTCAAACAAAACAGGATCCGAAAGCACCATAAAAAAATCATACAACGCAGAATCCAAATCATTGTATGTTTCCACATCAACCGGTTTCTTTCCTATCAATATAGACGCGCCTCCGCCAAAGGGCTCTACATACCTTCGATGCTTAATCAATTCGAGAATAGGAATTATTTTAG
>CAZLJI010000002.1:0-53372 GCA_964559565.1 uncultured Ignavibacteriaceae bacterium
GTTACATATACCTTAAATGTAAAATGCTTGCTATAAGCTTATTAGAAGCTTTAAAGTGAATGGTATAAACCTTGCATATAAACTGATAGATTATAGTTAAGCAATTGCTTAAATCAAAGGTTTAAACCATATAAGACATTTTAAGCATCCGCTTAAATCATAATAAGACTTAAAGCAAATCAAAGGTAAAAATTTAAGCAATTGCTTAAATCAAAAGATTAAACCATATGCTTAAATCATTATGAATGAACGTTCATTCATTATATTTTAAAGGTGTAGTTGTTAAATGAATGATGCATCATTCATTTTATAGTCAAGCTATATCATAGCTATTGGTATATACCTTGCATGTATGTCATGATATAGCTATTATATAGTTTGGTATGGTTTATGCGTACCATACTGTATAGCAATAACTATACCATTACTATATAATCATATACTCATAGACAGCTATAATATAGCATGTCAAATGCTTGACGGTGTAGATGTCAATTCCTTGACGGAGCAAACGGGTTGTATGTCATAGCATACGTCAGAAGTTTGACATGTCATATAATTGACGGGGACCCCTCGTGTTCTCTGAAAGTGACGGGGGGGTTATTTTCTAACGGGGTAGCCCCCACAATTTTTTACGTCATTTTTCTTCAGGAAACAATGGTGCTATACATACGCAAATACAGTTGGAAAAGACACGGAAAATCAAAAAGGTTGACTTCTATACTTTAAAATAACTACAATAATAGGAGCAAATACGGATAAAAGGGGGTTATTTTATGAGTTCAGAGATACAACTTCGAAATCTCGGAGATACTTCACTTGACAAAGGGGTTATCAATGGAAAGCAGATTATCGCTTGGGATGCTATCGGAAACTGTAAAGGAAACGATTGTCTTGTCTATGATAGATGTAGCTTTCTAAAGAAAGGCAAGTGTGGTGTTCAGATGAATTATGTTCAGACTATCACACGGACAGTTATGGATAGGTATAGGTATTTAGATGAGATGGCTCTTATGAAGATCGGATTACATATTGTTCCTCTTTACTCTCAACTTTGTAAGATGAAGATTCTGGAGATGGCTTTGGAGGATATTGATATTGTAGATGATCGTGGTAGAGTGGTTATACATCCGGTTTATAAGAGTATCCGAGAAACTTTGGCTGTTATTACTATGATGTGGAGAGACTTGGATATATCTATCCGGTGTTCTTCTGATATGATTTCTACTGCTGATGATATTCCTCTTGCAGCCTCAAAAAATGGTGACTCCACTTATTATACGTCACTTTCGGATTCTGTGGAAAAAAGAGAGGTTACACGATGAATCCGGCTAATAATAATCTTCCCCCTTATACAATTTATGAGCCTTTGGATTATAGAGATGGTCCTGAAGGCTTCATCAAATGGTGTGAGGATTTTGTCCATATTCCTATCTATCCACAGGGATCAGACATACCTATTTGGATGGGGCTTGGTTCTCTGCCTTCTGACATAGTTCCGGAGACTGGACGATCTTATAAATACATCTGGGATCGGCAGAAGGATATGATACGGGACTGTTTACGGATGGTTAATGGTCGCTTCGTCTATCGGCTTTTGGTTTTCTGTTGGATGCGTGGAGAAGGAAAATCACTCATAGCCGTTATTGTTCAGCTATGGAAATTCTTTAACTGGCCCAAGCAGCAGATTGTATTTGGTGCTAACTCCAAAGACCAAATCAAATTCGTCCACTATGATATTGCCCGAGATATAATTCTAAACTCACCCAAGCTTCTTCGTATTGTTGGTCTCAAGAATGTCCAGGAAAAGGCTATTTTGCTTCGGGACAATAAAAATAGAATTGCTTCTCGGATGATGGCAATATCATCCTTCTCAGGTATTGTATCCAATATCACAGGCTACACCTTTTCTGAAATCTTTGATATGAAGAATCCTAAATTCTTTGTTCAGCTTGATGGTTCTATTCGTAATATTCCAAATGCTTTTGGTGTTATTGACTCTACGGTGTCAACCAAAACTCATATACTCTATCAGCTTTTCTCTAACTTTATGGAAGGGAAATCCAAAAACGTCTATTTCAGTTATCGGTTTTCTCATAAAGGGGATGCTGGTGATTATTGGAATCCTTATATGACTCAAGGTCAGCTTGACGACTATAAAGCCAAATTCCCTCCAATAGAATTTGACCGATACTTTCTTAATGTTTGGTCGTCTGCATCCATGAGAGCCTTCACCGATGAGATGATAGAAGCTACTCATTACTTAGGCTTTGATGGTCATATCTCCGATGGGAAGGCTTTGATTGATCTGATTGCTTGGAGAAATGAGAAACGAAGAAGGTACGAATATATGTTGGCTAACCCCCATCTGTACAGTCCTGATTCTGGAATGGAGGTTTATGCTGAAAAGGATTTCGCTGAAATCAATGCCCGGTTCTATCCTATTCCTTACAAACTTGATAAGACATATGGGGCCCCTATCGCTGATGTAGAGGCTTTGAATACTCTTACGGAGCTTTATGATACCGACTGGGCTATCATGTGTGGGATTGATAGAAGTGATCCTATGAAAGCAGATAGAACCGTAGCAAGAACAATCTTCGTATGTATTGCTAAAGGTCTACCAGGATCACGATCAAAGCCTTTTGTTCACACCGAAGAAGCAGTTCCTAACTACATCTATTTCCTTCTTTATCTGGAACATGTTACTAACAATACTTTGGAAGCTATTAAAGGTCTCATTTTGGATTGTCATGAAGAATATGGGGGCATTGATACTCTTTGTGGAGAACGATGGGGTATCTGGGATTTGGAGACATGGGCACCTGAGTATGATATTAAGTTTGAAGCAGTATATCCGACGTATGACAAGCAACGGGGGGCTTTTAATGAGTTCTATTTGATCAATCAACGAGGTCTTTTTAAGTCTCCGTCTATTCCAGTTTATGGCAGCAAAGGGGGTGATGTGCTTAGAGAGGAGATGGAAGTGTTCCAACATGACACAGATAAGAAATGGTTTGGTTCTCCAGAGAAAGATGAGAAAGCAGGTATTCAGGATGATGCTATGTTTGCCACAGCATGGTGTATTTATGGGGGTAGAGAGCTAACTGTGGCAGATTTTAGGAGTAGAAATAGAAATTTCTTCTGGGGAATGTATGTTCCGCCTGCTGGGATCAAAGGAAACAGGTTGACAAAATCCTTGTAGATTGAGATAATTTTTATGTAAAAGAAGGAAAAAATCATGAAAAGTGAGCAAAAAACAAGTGAAAATGAAGTGGAAATTTTAAAAAATCGAATTTTGCTACTTGAGAAAGAAGTTTTGGAATTGAAAAAGAAAACAAAATATTCGGAATACTTTCGTCCTTACTATACAGAACCACAAATTAATATGAAAAATGTTACATAAGGAGAAAAATATGAAAATAAGAAACATTTGGATTGGGTTAGTAATTTTGTTGTTTTCGGTATCTTCGGCACTCGGATATACTTATTATCTTGCTTCTGATGGTACTAAAGTAGAAGCTCAATTTGCTTCGTCCATATATACAGCAGATCAGGCTGCTGTATACACTGGACGAGGCTTGTTCAAAGGGATGCTTATTACTACTGATGGTACTAACAATGTCACGGTTTCTGTTTATGATAATACGGCAAATTCGGGAACAAAGATAATTCCTACCTTTGTAGCACTTGGATCTTCTTATACTACTGCTGTAAGTTATGATCCGGGTGTTGCTTTTGCAACTGGTATCTCTGTAGATGTCACTATAGCAGGCGGTGGAACTGCTTCCTATCAAGTATTGTATGATAAGTAAAATGAAAAAGTTTCTTATATTACTCACATTGTTTTCTTTGGATAGTCAGATATTGGCTGGAATTTCTATTTATAAAGGGACAGATGTAGGGGGATTTAGTTTTGGTAAACCTGGGGTATCTGTAGGTCGTACTAGTGGTAGTAGCACTCCAGATGTAGACAATATCCTACTTGAAACTAATGATGATTTACTTTTAGAAACTGGTGATAAGGTTAATATGGAGTAATATATGAATATTATGAAACGCCTACTATTCCTTCTTCTCTTCCCCTCATTATCCTGGGGGCAGGAAACAATGGTGGCACGGATGAACCCCTATGTTCTGGTGTCTTCCGAACGCGGCACCTGGGCAGAGACAACCCCGTAAAGGAGACACCCATGAACCACCTAACCATATTAACCCTAATAACCCTGCTCCTGCTCCCCATCAACGCTACGGCGCGGATGAGTGCTGTTATGGTGGGGGGTGGGGTTAGCGGGGCGGCTACACCGAGCTATGATTGCGTAGACGCTACTCACGATAGTGGAAATAACGTAGTAATAGCGTGTGAAGATTTTCAAGGGTCGGTTGATTGCGATGCTGGTGCGGGAACACAAGAGTATTGCAGGGCAAGCTACACGCTTGTATCTACTCCAGATTTTAGCACTACAGGAATTGAAAGTACTAATTCTGTTTTTATAGACGCATCTTCTGCAACTCAAGGGTTTTATAAGTCAGTAACATCGGGGGCCGCTTATTATTATTTTGCTAAAATAAAAGTGGTGGCGTTACCAGCAACCAGTTATAAGGTTATTGTTGATTTTAATTCTGCGGGAACATCTAAAGGAACAGTTGCAATACAATCAGACGGGACGGTTAAGATTGCTCACGGAACTATAAGTGTTGCTACGTCCGGTACACTAACGGCTGGGAATACTTATTATTTATGGACAGGATATACTGCTGGTACTGGGGCAGATGGGACACTTTATGCTGGGTTCTCAGGGGATATGACTAAACCAAGTATTTGTACCCCTAGTGGTACTCCCTGCGGTGATGCTGTCTCGGCTTCGATTGACACAGGCGATGCTAATTCTAATGTATCGCGCATTTATACTATGGCTGGTGGGGCTTCTGCCTTACAAACAATAGTGGACCATATAAGAATAAAAACATCTGATTTTGGATCTAACGTGCCATGATGAAAATTATTATTTTTTGCATCTTTCTGTTTTTGTATTCTCCGTGTTTGGCTGCTACTTATAATGCGGCTGATTGCGAATTAGCGACAATCCAAACAATAATAAATGATGTTGGGGTGGTTGCCGAAGATGTTATAGTTGTCCCTTCAGGAAATTGTATATGGGGGGAAGAGGCAGCCTATTTGACTATTAATAAAGCAATAACTATTCAAGGTGCAGGGCCAGGGTCAACAAATATTACCCTTTCAGATGCCGCAGGTACAGGAACAAGTTGTACTATAAGATTTTCAGAGGCGGCTACTTTTAAGAATATGTCCATTACTGGGTCAAGCGCTGTTTCAGCCTGTGCGTTTTCTGCTTCTACAACAAACGGGTGGAGGATTAATAATATCACTTATGTCGGCGGGACAGTAAGTGCCTATTTTGCCTATATAGGCACAACAGGATCTTATGGGATAATTGATGGTTGTGACATCACCGGGAATAGCGGATCATCCGAACTTATCTTTGCTAAAGGCCCAACAGACTCTTGGACAACAAATAATACAATCGGTGGAGAAGATAATTTATTTGTTGAAAATAATACATTTAGAGGATCTGGGTATGTGGCAGACGTAGGATATGGTGGTAGGGCTGTATTCCGTTTTAATACTATTACTGGGCCGATGAAAATTGATTTACATGGAAGAAATACAAATGTCGGTGGTGGGGGCAGACATATAGAAATATATAATAACCTATGGAATAACCAAACTAATAATTTTTGGGATGCTATTGAATTAAGGGGCGGAACTGGGAGAATTTATAACAATAGCCTTGCCACTGCTTATTCTTCTGTTCAATATGATATGCAAGAATATGGTTCTACTAATCCTGGTTCCGGTTTTAGTAATGTATGTCAATGCCCATCCGATAGACCAATAATAGACCAGATCGGCAGAGGTAAAAATCAGGATTCGGAGCCTATGTACTGGTGGAATAATTTGCGACAGGGTAATTTAGTATCGCCTAGATCGGCTGGGGACACAACAGCCTGTCAGAGTTATTGCAACTCAACCTATGGAGATAGCCTCACGTTTACAATGGCCGATATTATTGTCCAAAATGAGGATTATTTTACTAGTGATACTAAACCAGAAGCCATGTCTGCATATTCAGCCTATATCTGCCCCCACCCCCTAGCCGGTGTTGGTAATTGTGACACCAACACAGCCGGGACGGGTGGTTATAGTTTAACAGGCGGCGGAAGTGGTAGCGGAACAACCTTCATGACCGGCGGCACCCACACCATGACCCTGACCGGGGGTAGCCATAGTTTGAGTTGGTAAATTATGAAAATTAATTTGAAGGAGAATGGGTATGAAGAAAATATTATTAACTTTACTTTTGATGTTAGCATTAGTCAATCCTGTATTTAGTGCTGATACCAAGATTACTGGATTAGATGCTGATACAGCACCAACTAATGATGATTTGGTTATTACTGTTGATGCTCCAGGCGGTACTCCAGCTAATAAGAAAGTTACAATAGCCAATTTAAGTAAGGCAATTGATCCTGCTGCTTTTGCAATTGCTAGTCAAGCCGGTGGTGATATTTTTTATGCAAGTTCGGCAAGTGCTTGGGCAAGGTTAGCTAAAGGAACTGCTTATCAGATTCTACATGTAAATAGTGATACTCCAGGTTGGACTTCTACTCTTGGTGCTACTGGAACTCGTTTGACTAAAGGCTGGTTCACCGACCTGGAAATAACCAACGCCCCAAGTGTTAATGGTGTAGCGGCTCAAGCCACAAATGGTTTAATGCTTAATCTTATGACTGGCGCAGGTGATATACTCTATGGTGGCGCTTCCGGTGTTACTACCCGTCTGGCCGCTGGAACCGATGGCTACATCCTACAAGCAAAAGGAGCTGCCGCCCCTCAATGGGTTAATTCGTTAAGTGGCCTATCCTTCGACATAGGTAGTTCTGCTGCAAGTGGTCATGCTGTAACGATGGATGCTAATGGAGTATTGCAAACCGCATTTGCTAATTTATTGCCCGATGCGGCTGATGGTGCTGCTCTTGGTTCTGCTACTTATGAATGGTCTGATTTATATTTAGCTGATGGTGGAGTTATTTATTTCCAGAACGATCAATCTGTTTATCTTACTCCTACAGCAGGAACATTGACTTTAACGGGTGCTTTTGTAGCTACTACTAGTTTTGAAGCCCCTTATCTCATTCTTGGTTCTGCTGCTACTGCTGCTGATGCTGGTGCAATTAGATTACCTAATGCTGCCTACATTATGGCTGAAGCTGACGCCGCTGGTACTGATATTTCCGTTATCGGTGTTGATTCAGGTGAGATCATTCAGATTGGTGCTAGTGGAGCAAGTAGTGTAAATATTACTCCTGCTGTTACTGTTGGTAGTACTTTTCGTAGTGCGGCTGTTGCCAGTCCGTATATTGGTATTATGGATTCGGATGCTGCTGGTGCTGATTATACTGATGAGGAAACCGTTAAGATTTATGCTCAACAGACCACCACTACTGAAGATGCTGAAGTTGGTGATTTCAGAATTGCGGCTGTAGGTGCGGCTACTGCTGGTACTTGGTATACTCATATCTTTTGGGATGGGTCTGATCAAATTCTGAAATTAGGAACTATGACGGATGCTGATGCTCCGGCCGCTGTAGCTGATCATGAGAACTTAAAGATTGATTTTAATACGGCTACTGATAATGAAATTTCTATTGATACTGATTCAGGGGCTACTACTTTAAATTTCAATGCTTTAAGTATGGTGACTACTGGTACTATTCGTGGTGCTGTAAATGTCGTAGTTACAACTGATGGGGCTTTATCTCCTACTGCGGCTCAAATGTATGGAACTATGTTTATTGCAGATCATGCCACAGCAACAAGTGATACCACTTATACATTACCTGCTGCTGTTGCTGGAATGTCTGCTTGTTTTTATGATAATGGTGGGGGAACTGGTGGTATTATAATAGAAATAGATGGTAGTGATGTAATAATTTTAGATGGTCTTGCTCTAGATGCTGGTGACACAATTGACTCTCCAGGGGTTGCTGGTGATGGAGCAAATGGTGATTTTATCTGCCTTTTGGCTATAGATGCTACCAATTGGATTACTCTCGGTAGGTCTGGAACCTGGGTAGATGGTGGTGCTACTTAATTATTAAATAAAGGAATAATACTATGTGGCAGATTATACTTTTTATAATTTTAATTCCATCGTTATGTTATGGCCAATTATCTGGTAGCGGGTTTTCCCTTAGTGGTGTGGGGGCGGGGACGGTGGCGGCTACAGCTTTTTGTGCCACATGCACCGGGACTTGCGTTTACTGCGAGGATTTTGAGGGGGCCACGGATTGTAGCGACGACACTGCTGACGAAAATTGTCGTTATACCTATACTGATACTATTGGGGCTGGCGGCACATTAGATTTTACCACGGCGTTTACTACTTCTCAATGTGGGGCAACTGCAACGCAAGCCATGTCAATGACAAGAAGCGGGGCAAACGTCATAGCTTTATATTCATTCGGAGATCAAAACCCTGTTTATTTTTTAGGGTATATTAAAATAACTGGAACGGGGTCGCAAAGCCAGTTTTTTCAATTACAACGTAGCGATGCCGGTTCATTAATAAATATTTCCGTTTACGATGATGCAGGAACCAAAAAATTAAGGATGGTGCATACTAATCAAGCAAGTGGATCTGTTACCACATTAGGACCAAATTTATCATCAGGAACATGGATACAGGTAAAAATATATTGGAATGCTAACCAAGCCTCTGGTGGTATTGATTGGATCGTTGACGGGACATCATATACCCCTGCCGATACTTCTACTAAAAATAGCAATATGAATATAATTTATACACGGTTGGCTGAAAATGGAACAATAGATTACGACAATATGAGGATACAGACAAATGCTTATCCGACTTGTCCTTAGTGTATTAATTTTATTAATTGGCATCCCTTGCTATGCACTGACTACGTATTATGTTGATCCAACATATACCGGCGGGAGCAACGATGGTAGTGCCGCCGCACCCTGGACGGCCTTGGGTAATGCCGGGGCATGGACGGCTATTAACGGGGCATTGGCTTCGGATGATGTGACTATCTATTTTTCAGCGAGAATTGTTGGTTCCGACACCGCCGAGAACATGGGTGGGGATATTTTGCTTACAAGCAGAACAGACACCTCAACGCATGTATTAACCATAGATGGAAAGTCTCAGTATAACACCAACGACAGTTCGGGTAGTTGGTCTGCTTACAGCGGTTCCAACAAGATGATTGCTCGTAAAATTAATTTAAGGAAGGCGAGTGCCGTTGAGAACACTCCATCAGATACTATTAATTATTGCACGGTCACGGGGTTTACTATAACTCAAACAACTGGCGATAAAGCACTCGAAATATGTGGTAGTCATGTAACAATTACATATTGTGATATTTCCCATTCTGGGGCCGGTGTTACCAATGGTCCCTTAGTGCAATTTGCCCCTACCGCCGATGGGCCTCATGAGGGTAGTACTAGCCCATGTCCATCTTCTACCAATTTTACGTTTTCCAATAATAACCTATCGAATAGTTATGGGGAATTGCTTTATTTGGGGGGTGGCGGATCAAATATTGATGAAGGGCGTCCTCCTGGCGCCGAAACTTGGGCGGCCTGTGGTTATCCTGGGCATTCTGATTTTACGATAACAAACAACACATTTACTACGGGAGGCGCGATAGGCGCTCAAGGAGATGGGATAGACATTAAAGGAGGGCATAAAAATTTTACTATTTCCGGTAATACATTCAGCAATATGTCCGATGCGGAAACCCGCGCAATAATTGTTGGTGGTTGGCAGGCAGATGATACGACAACAAACCAAAATATTGTTATTGAAAAAAATTATTTTCATGACAATTCTAATTGGTATGAAACGATTAGCTTGTCAAATAATTGGGGCGGTTGTCAGGGCGTAACGATTAGAAACAATGTTTTTGACTCCAATGCCGCGGAGGGAATACGCATCTACACCGACGCAGACGGGGCAACATATTTTTCCTCAAAGTGGATATATATTTACAACAACACTTTTTACAACCAAGCCTCTTACGCCATACAAACAGACTCAGGGAGCCAAATAACCGCGTCAGAGATAAAAAACAATTTATTTATTGATAACAATTCAAGTAATAACCAAGTGACTTGGGCTGGATCTATCACAGAAAGCAACAACGCCTATTCGGATACATTTGGAGAGACCTGCACCTTATGCCAAACGGTTACTGCTGCTGATGTTGTGGATGCCGCCAACGCTAATTTTAATATAGCTGCCGGGTCTGTATTAATTGATAATGGTGCAACAATAGCTACGTTTTCGGATGATTATTCAGGAACCAGCCGCCCGCAAGGGGCAGCTTGGGATATTGGTGCGTATGAAGTGTCTGACACCACCGCCCCCGCCAACCCCACCTACGCCATAAACACCGCCGGTTCAAGTTTTACCGTAACATTCTCTGAAGCCGTAACCCACGGCGCAGGTGGAACAACCGGTTGGGTATTGACCTCAGACGGCGGTGCTGTAACCGCAACCTATTCCAGCGGCGCAGGTTCGACGGCTCTTGTTTATACTCTTAGTAGAATAGTAATTTCAACGGAAACGGTGACGGGGACTTATACACAACCTACTGCCGGCATTACTGATATTGCAGGAAATGAATTTGCTACGGTGACGGACGAAGCTATTACAAACAATTCTACAGCCACAGTTGAAACAAAGATATTGAATTTGACCGGTGGTAGTCATTCTATGTCATTGTCAGGTGGAAGTCATAGTTTAAGTTGGTAATTATGAATATTAATTTGAAGGAGAAAAATATGAAAAAGGTATTATTGCTGACTATCACCATCGTTTTCATGGCAACTTTAGCCCAAGCTAGTCCATTTCTTACTTGTGATTGTACACCAGCAGCAGACAAAATAACCAGTTTTGCTTTACAGTTTGTAACTCCTACTTGGATTGATACTCCTGCTGTATCTACTTGCGGAAATGAACCTGCTTGTCCTACAGACAGTAAACGTATTTGCTATGACTTAGGCACTTTACCTAATGGTCCTTTTACAGTTAAAGCAGTAGCTAAAAATATATGGGGGCAGTCTAATGACAGTCTCCCTTTATCCGATACAAAATCGTTGCCTACCTCCCCCTTGTTATTAAAAATAGTCAAGTAGGTAATTTTAAGGCTTTTGAAAAGGATGTAGGATATTGGTAATGAAAAAATTAATTTTCCTAATTCTTGCTTTTCTTATCAGTTGTGCTCCTGTTGAAGAAGTGATAAAAAAGGAGTTAGCTGTAAAGGATATAAGAGCACCAAAAACAAAAGCCTATCTACCTATCATTTGTAAACCTATTGAGGAAGGTAAATGGGTTCAGTCTATTAACACGAGTGGTGATTTTGGAATGGATGGGGTTTATTTGAATGGGAAGGTTTATATAGGCGGATATGGAGATGGTAAGATTTATTCCTATTCACCACTTATTACTGAAATAAATGATACAGGTGAATCTATTCTAGGATTAGCTGTCTTTCAAAATAAAGTCTTTGCTACGTCAGAAAACAATAATATGCAAGGACAGCACACTAGAGTATTCAAAAAGAATGGTGGTTGGAGTGAAATAGGAATAAATGGCTATGCGGCTTTTTTTACTACAGTTTGGAATAACAATTTAATCGTTACGTCAACAAGGAATTTGAATAGTATTGATGTCAATATAAGTAGTGATGGTAATAGCTTTGGTAGAATGGCTACTTTTGAAGACTGGCTATGGGTTCCGGTTACTTATAAAAATGAATTGTATGTTCTTGGGCATAGTGGTGGTCCTGGTGGTCCTGGTTATTCAAAAGCAGTTAAATGGAATGGATCGTCTTTTGTAAATGTCCCGGCTTTAAGTATCAATTCAGTAAACGAATGGCAATGTGCTACTGAACACAATGGGTATCTTTATTTGGGGTCTGGCGGTTGGACTTTAAATAGAGGAAATTCGGTAGCAGGGATTTATAGATTTGATGGAACTAATGTTGTTCAAGTTAAGAGTGATTCCAATTTTAATGAGACTCAAGCATTACTTTCTTCAAGGGGGGCTTTATATGCTTCAATGGGTAGGGGGTTTAAATCTACTGGTGGTTCTTCTAAGATTTGGGTAATGAGAAATGATGTTTGGAAAGAATCAGGGTTTTTTCCTAATTGTCCATTGTTGTATGCTTTAGTAGAAACTCCATCAGGTTATGTAGCTGCTGGTGGACGTTTAGGTAGTTTTATGTTATTTGATAATGCCATAGTTCCTAAATAGGAGAGTGTTATGAAAAAATTAATTTTAATTATTCTTTGTCTGTCTTTAGCTGGCTGTATTGCTACACGGCTTATTGTTATAGAAATGGACAAAGAAGGCAAAGTGATTCGTTATATTAATGCTGAGGATTACAGTATTACTTCACCGAGTGTGACGGCCGTTCCTAGTCGTTGGTTAACCCCTGATTTTGTAGGAGAAGTATTTAAAGGAGCTACATCCATAATTGGTGTTTGGCCTAAGCCTACTATTCCGTCTATAGTGCCTGTGAATCCTACTCCTGTTCCGGTTACTCCTACTCCTGTGACTCCGGTTAATCCTGGACCTTATCCTGCTCCAGTCAATCCTACTCCTCCACCAACTCCTACTCCTCCACCAAGCCCTACCCCGCCCCCGACAGCAAGCTCAGTATTTTCAGTACAAGGTAATTTAATTACTTTGGACTTGGATACGCTGCCGGGGAGTATGCGAGCAGTTGGTTTTGATGGGTGTGATAATTCTTTGTATTATGTTATGGCTTATATTTATAATTACGGTCCTGGAGAAGGTTTACCTGATGATGGTGCTGGAAGTAACGCTTGGGCACAATCAGCAAGTAAACAAAAAGAAATCCATTCGTGGTTTGACGGTGAAGTTTTAAAAGTAGTGGCCCAAATGAAAGCAAATCCTTCATTACAGCTTATTGCAATCACTAATGATGGAAGAGATAGATGTGGATTTCGTCTTGGTCCGCCTATAGTAAGCAGGGTTGTAGATAGTGGAATATCTGCTTCCAGAGTTCAAGTAGGAAAAACTCTTTCACCGGAGGAATACTAATGAACGATCTGTCTATTTACAATCAACATAGACATTTGATGAAGTCTGGTGATCTATTAACTTATCGAACTAATGGTATTATCAGTACTCTAATTCATATTTGGAGTAAGGACAATCATGCAGGATTAGTATTAGCTCCTAAAGAATTTGAAGGTGAGGAAAATAGACGATGGACGTTAGAGGCTATCGGTAGTGGAGTAAGAACTGCTTATTTGAGTGCCGTTTTAGAACATGTAAATGGGGAAGTGTATTGGCATCAATTAAAGCCAGAATATGATTCCTTGAGAAATGAGATAGTGTCATTTGCATTACAACACACTGGTTGTACTAAGTATGATTTTATTAGTCTGGTTAAAAATATATTTGGATTAGTTTCTGCTGACATGAACAAATTATTTTGTTCAGAGTATGTGTTTTTGTCTTGGAAGTCTGTTGATATTGTATCAGGAGATACAGCTCCAAGACCGTCAGGATTAGCAGAATTGGGAGTAACTTTACCACCTATATTAATAGTTAAATCAAAAGAAACTGGACCAGCTCCAGTAATAACACCATAGAAAAGGAGAATTAAAATGAAAACAGGTTGGAAAACTACTGAATTTTGGTCGGCTGTTGTTTCACAAATAGTAGGTCTATTAATTGTTCTTGGAATTCTTACTCCTGACATAGCAGATGTTTTCAAAGATGCTACTGCTCAAATTGTTGGCGGTATTATTATGGCAGTATCAGGTGTAGGTTATGCTATTAGTCGAGGACTTGCTAAGTTAAAGGGTTAAGGCAATGTTAGAAGTTACCGCTTGGGATAATACTGTATTTATTATTTTTATACTTATGGGACTAATTGGAGGAATCTTTAATTTTAAGGATTTCTCCAATCTTAAATATCGTAATGAACGATGGTACATATTGACTAAAGCGGCTTATGGATTTTATATTGCACTTATTTATATTTTAATTTGGGCACCTAATATTTTAAATGATCCTTGGATCGCAAGACAATGTATTCGTGGGATTGTATTGGTTGCCGCCGGTATGCTAATTCTGGATACTTTGGTGAGAAAATATCGGAGGAGCAATTAAGTGACTGAATTAACTACTATCATAAGCAGTATTGGTGCGGCTATTCTTTCGGGGGGATTTGTATCTGCATTAGTTAGCATAATGAAACTTAAAAAAGAGAATAAAAGAAATGATGCTGAGGCTGATAAATTAATGATTGATGCAGCTAAAGGATTGATTGAGCCTTTAAAAGAACGTATTGATGAATTAGAGGCTTTAGTTGAAACCTTGAGAGTTTGTGATGATGATAATAGAAAAAAAATTAAAACTTTAGAGGATCAGGTAAGATTACTAACAGCCAAAAATAATCAGTTAGTTAATGGCATCAATGTATTGGTCAATCAAATAAAAATAAGCGGTAATAAACCTTATTGGGAACCTACCCCTGATTTATGTGTGGATCATTTTGAAGGAATGAACTATGAATAATAATAGTCGAGATTTGAATTTACTCGTTCCTGAATTAAAAGTAAAATGTATGGCTGCTATTGAGCAAGCAAGAGGGAACAGATTATTTGTTGCTATAACATCAACCGCTCGAACTGTAAAGTGTCAGTTTGCTTTGTATGCTCAGGGACGTTATGATCTTGACTATGTTAATGCTTTAAGAATTGAAGTAGGATTACCTAAGATCACAAAGGAAGAAAATAAAAAGAAAGTCACATGGACTTTAAAATCAAGACATTTAATCGACCTTGAAGATGAGGAGAAAGACAATGATCTTTCTACTGCTTTTGATTTTGTGGTTTTATCTGGTAGCACGGCTGTGTGGAGTGTTAAAGCTGACGTAAATAAAAACAATCAATATGACTATGAAGAATTTGGAGTAATATGTGAATCGTATGGACTTGAATGGGGAGGAAGATGGGCAAACCCTGATTCCTGTCATGTCCAAATTAATTTATAAGGGGGATATATGAATTGGAAGTTAAATGTCCCAACTGTGGAGATATGATTTATGTATTAGATACTTCAATAGCTCAATATAGATTTTGTTTTAAATGTGGATGTAGAATGTTAATTTGTAATAATGAGGTTATTAAATTAAAGGAGAAAAACAATGCCAAAGAGTAAACAAAAGAATAAAAACAAGAAGCAAGAACCAGTTGTCACAGGAAACAAAAAGAAAAGCGGAAATAAGAAAAAGGGCAAGAAATGAAACCTACAGGTTGGCAAAAAACTTCTTTCGATGAAAGAACACTTGAGTTTGATGTTACTCCTGCTTTAGGAACTGGGGATACTGTTGCTAGTGTTACTTCAGTTACCGTATTTTATGGGACTACAGAGCAAACTGCCATGGTATCAGGTTCTCCTACTTTGACAGGTAATAAAGTTTATCAGAAGATTGTAGGGGGAACAGATGGGTATGATTATACCATTCGTGTGAGAGTGGTTACTACAGGTGGAGATAAGATAGAAAATACTTTAAATATGATGGTGAGGGATTAATCATGGCTGATAACACTACTTTAAATTCTATGTCTGGAGGGGATGTCATTGCCGCTGATGATATTTCCAGTGTCAAATATCAAAGAATAAAACTTGTTTTAGGTGCTGAAGGGGCTAATGATGGGGATGTAGCTATAACTAATCCTTTGCCTATTGCTGGAAAGACTGGCGATGCTACTTTACAAGTCCCAAGGATTGATGTTTCTACTCATTCTTTACAAGTGATAGATTATGCCCATCATGAAATTCATGCAGGGAGTCATTTCTTTTATACTGACAAAGTTACTTTAGCATCTGCTGGAACACAGGATTATTTAATCACTACCCCTGATACAGCTAAATATGCCCATTTAATTTTCATGGCCACAGGTAGTGCCATTACTACTGTTGATATTTATGAAGGGTCGGATAAAACAGGTACTAGTGCCCAAACAGCCAGAAATAGTAATAGGAATTCATCCACTGAAGCTACTACTACAATCCATAAAGGTACAAGTGGTGGGACTACTGATGGTACTTTAATTTGGACTATGCAAAGTGGTTCAGCTACTAGTCAGTCTAGAGCAGGGTTGACTACAGACAGGAATGAAGAGATTGTCTTGAAACGGAATACTAAATACATTATTCGTTTTACGTCTGGTACAGCAGCTAATTTATGTAATTTACAATTAGATTGGTATGAGCATACTGATAAGAGTGCCTAATGAGCCTTTTAATTTTATATATTTCTGATGCGGACTATGTGCCAGGAAAAAATCTAGTTGAATTTGATTTTGATGATATAGATGTGGAATTTGATTTTGATGATATAGATGTGGAATTTGATTTTGATGATATTAATGATTAGGTAAAGGGGTTTATGAAATGGTAACTAATAACTCGGCAGCAATAAGAGCTTTAAAAAAACTATCGGATGAAGATTTATCTGCTCTGTCCTTTACTTTACCTTGGCAATATGATTCAAGTACAGGCGATTATAAATCAGATGAAGATGGTTTTCCTTTACAATCTACTTCCAAGAGAACAACCGAATCAACTAGAAAAGAATTGCAAATCGAATGTTGGAATAAGTTTCATGAGAACCCTCAGGTTAATACTGCGGTTAGAGGATTAGTTGGTAGATTAACTGCTTTTGGATTTGAAATTTCTTCTGATCATCCTGTAGTCCAAGAAAATGTAGAAAGTACAGAATTTGATTGGAGAAATCGTCTTTATACTTTCTGGCCCAAATTTGTTGGTCGAGCAATGATTGAAGGAGAACTTTTTCTTTGTTTGACATTGCATAGAGATGGATTTGTTGAAGTAGATTTTATTGATCCTTCTTTGATAGATTCTTCTATTTATTCAGGAGGTGTGATTGTTCATCCTTTTAAAGTAACACTTCCAATAATTTATTGTATTAAAGATACTAATGGTAAAGAATTTCATATTCCTTCAATTTATGTTGCCCATGATCCTAAATTGTTGAAATCTATTGATACAAAAAATATGAATTTCTTGGATACGGATTCATCTTTTAAGGCTTTAGGTGGGCATACTAAATTTATTGTGTCTTGGGATCGGTCTTTTATTTCCACTCGAAACACTTCGTATTTGAGAACAACGATTGAATGGCTTAACCATTATGAAAATCTCAAGAAATATGAGATAGATCATAAGAAGTCTAGTGGTGCTTATTTATGGGTGGTGACAATTGAAGATCCAAAATCATTTCGTCTATGGCTGTCATTATCAGAAGATGATAAACGTAAGACTGGGTTGATGGCTAAGAAAACTCCTGGAGGTACTTTAATTCTTCCTCCGGGAATGAAGATGACCGCAGTAAATCCCCAACTTCCTAAGATAAGTGAAGGGGATACTGATATTCTTCATATGATTACTTCAGGTCTGAATGAGCCTGAAGATGTTGCAACAGGACAATCGAAAGGCACCTTTGCTTCTGTGAAAGCAAGTCGAGGTCCTATGTCTGATCGTATTTCTGATGAGGTTGCTTATTTTGAGAGGTTTTTAAAATACGATTTTTATGCTTCGGTTTTTCTTTTGAAAAACAAAGTTGGTAAAATGCCTGATGTTTTTAAAGTCAAGAGAGCCGTAGATTTTAAAGATGAAAAACCTATCTTTGAAAATGTGAAAGTAAAACCTGAAAAGTTATTGAGTATTTCTTTTCCTGTATCGGATGTTATTGATGCAGAAAGTCGGGCTAGGGCTTATCTTGGTGTTAAACATGGTTCTGTTTATGACACGCTTGGTATTCCTAATGCTGAAATTGCAAAGAAGCTAGGATTTGGTAGTTATAAGAAATTGAGACTTGAGCAAGCTACTGAAGAGGAGCAATATCCTGAGTTGTTGCCTACATTAGATGCCGAATCTGTTCAAGAGAAAAGAGAAGCAGAACCGGGTAAGAAAGAGATAGTTAAACGAAAAAAAGTTAAGACGGAGTAAAAAAGGTTGACAAACTTCGTATATATTTTTAATGTAAAAGTAAGGAGATGATTATGAAAAAAGTTCCTGCATCTGCTTTAAGTTTTACTGACGCAAATGGACATTTTAAAATTGATGAAGAACAGAATGTCCAAATTGTCGGGTATTCTGGAAAACCTATTACAGGACATTGGTATTGGGGAACACTTGCCATTGATCTGAATGGAATGGAAGCGAATAAGAAATTTTATCCGATTCTTTCAGATCATGATACTGATCGTAAGATAGGTTTTTCTGCTAAGCCTGTTGTTGAGAACAATCAGTTGATTCATAATAGTATCAAGTTTCTTGATACTCCTGCCGCTTTAGAGTTCAAAGAACTTTCCAAACAAGGATTTCCTTTTGAAGCAAGTATCTATGGTCGTCCTTCTGAAGTCAAACATATTGGTGAAAAAGAAGAAATTGAAATAAATGGATATAAGCTGAAAGGTCCTGCTTATGTTTGGAGTAAGTGGACTTATAAAGAAACATCTGCTGTAGTGTTTGGTGCGGATTCAAATACAAAGTCAAGGGCTTTGACTGAATCCGAAGAAGAAATAGAAGTAAAATTTATTGAGTCTATTAAAGAAGAGGAGGTGGAGGTAAAGATGACGTATTTGGAAAAGTTGAAAGCCGAAGATCCTGATGCTTATAAGAAACTGTCTGAAGAGATCAAAGCTGAAGTTGAGAAGGAAATTGCTGAAAAAGTGAAATCCGAAACCGAGAGTAAGTTTACTGAAGAAGTGAAAACTCTCCGTGAGGAACTTACTTCAGCCAATGATCGTATTCTGAAGTTTGAAAAGGCTGAGGCTATTCGGAAGGAAAAAGAGATGAAGGC
This sequence comes from uncultured Ignavibacteriaceae bacterium, assembly GCA_964559565.1. GTDB lineage: Bacteria > Bacteroidota > Ignavibacteria > Ignavibacteriales > Ignavibacteriaceae > IGN2. Next base: position 18,991 of record CAZLJI010000002.1, read on the forward strand.
TGAAGCTGATCAGTTGATAATTGAAAAGCTGGCAGAGTCTCCCATTCCTAAGCGTTTACATTCTAAGATTAAGACCCTTGTTAATTATGTTCAGTTCATTAAGGACGATGAATTTGATAAGGAGGCTTTTTCTGCGGCTGTGGATGCCGAAATTAAAGATTGGGTAGAGACTGGTGTTACGGATAGTGTTCTTGGAACTTCTTTTACTAACAAAGAGAGTGCCAGGGAAACTCCTGAAACCAAAAAAGAAGATGATGAATGGTTAGCTAAAATGCGAAAATTCGCAGGAGAAAAAGAATAGGAGGAGGTGAAGTTTAATGCCTACGATTTATGGTGAGACCCCGTACGTTGTTCATTCTGCCGAGACTGATTACAAGCGTCTTTTTTATTCTCGGCCTGAGCAGGCTCTAATTAAAGATATTACTCTGGCTCCTGGTTATGGTATTCTGAAAGCTGGAACCATTCTTGCTTTAAATAAGAGTGCTGCTGGAAACTATAACAAGTATGTTCCTTATAATCCTACTACCCCGTCTAGTGCTGATCCTAATCAGGTAGGTCGGGCTTTTCTGATTGATACTCCGTCTGGTACTAGTGTCAATGTGATTATGGCTGATAGTTACAAGTTTGCTGTTGGTGATGATCTTATCATTGACGATACTGGTACTACTGCTGAAAATCTCGGTGCTATTACTGCCATTGATCGCACTACTTATAATCATATTGCTACGATTACGGTAACTGCTACGATTAGTGGTACTTTTACTGTTTCTGAAAATGGTTGGGTAGCGGTTGAAGCTGGTGACAACACCAATAACTATAGTGATGCTGTTGGTATTCTTATTGCATCTGTGGATACCGGTACTGGTGAAAATGCTAAGGGTGCTGTTGCCCCTATGTTGATTTCTAATGCTATTCTTTATTACGGTCTTTTGACTAATATTGATGCGGCTGCGATTACCGATCTTTCGGCTTCGTATGACGTACGGTTTCTGTATCTAAAATAGGAGGAGGTGAATTATAAATGCCCCACGGTAAAAGTGATATTCCTGATTTGAGATTGGAAAATCTGCAAAAGCTGATTACATCCTTTACTGCTGCTCCGAATTTGCTTCTTACTGGTATGTTCGGTTCAGGAGAAAATTCTATTACTGATAATATTGAATGGGAAAGTATTATCGGTAATCGAGGACTTACTCCTTTTGCTGCTCCTGGTGCTCCTGCCCAGACTACTGCTCCTGGGGGAGTTGCCAAACATGCTGCCATGGCAGCTTTCTGGAAAGAGAAAATGGCTTTCGATGAAGTTTTTCTGAACAATCTTCGTACTCCTGGCAGTCAGAATGTTTATGAATCTGCTCAGGCGAGGTTGGCTAGGGAAACTCGTAGTCTGAGGAATCGGTGTGATCGTCGGAAAGAGTGGATGTATGCTCAAATGCTTTCCGCTGGTTCTTTTTCTTATTCTGCTCCTAAAGGTGTGAAACTGTCCGTAAGTTACGGTGTTCCTTCTGCAAATATCGTTTCTCTGGCAGCTTCTCGTCATTGGGATACTGGTGCTTCTCGTAATATCCTTGAAGATATTATGAACGCTAAGTTGAGCATCCAAACTAGTTGTGGCGGGGTTGTTGATACTGCCATGATGACTACTGAAGTTCTCAAGATGATGATTTTGGATACTGGTATTCAGACTCTGGTATCTAAAAGCACATTTGGGGATGGTAGTCTGTTTGCTCGACCTAATGTAGTTCTAAGTGGTCTTCTTGATATTCCTAATTGGTATGTTTACGATGAACAGTATCAGATTACTGCTTGGTTGACGGCGGCTGTTACGGCAGATTCTACTACTATCGTATATGTCGATGATGCATCTGATTTTGTAGCTGGCGGAACTCTTCGGTTTAACGATGTTTCTGCTGGTACTTATGAAGATGAAACCATCTCGTCTGTTGATGTTGAAGCTGGAACGGTTACTGTTTCTACTGCTCCTTCTACTTCTTACAAAGCGGGCGAAGATAAAGTCACCATGACTAAAAAGTTTCTCCCTACGGATAAGTTCATCATGTTTGCTTCAAGTGTAGAAGGGAATCGTATTGCTGGTTATTTCAATGCGCCCTTTGGACTTAATCGGACTTATGGGCTTTATGTAGATACTCATGAAGAATGGGATCCTGAGGTAATGTGGATTCGTGTTCAGAATAAGGGTCTGCCTGTTCTTTATAATCGGGATGCTTTGTACGTCATGACTGTGACCTAGTGAGAAGGGAGGGAGTATATTATGAAGAAATATACAGGACCCTACCCCACTTCTGATTTTGCTCGTCAGGTTGCGAGGGTCAACATGCCCCCGTTTCGTGACACGATTTCAGGGGAAGTTACTACCGGTGTTAATAAAACTTTAGGTGTCGCTAATATCAAAGGTAAGATTATCGAAGTTATTGCTTCGGTTTCTACTTGTGGTAAAGACGATAGTTCTGTTCCTTCTGGAACTTTTAATGTTTATATCAATGGTACAAGTTGTTTGTCTACGGCTGCGATAATTGCTCATGTGTCTGGTGAGGCTGCTCAATTTAAGACTACTTGGTCAGAAGCATCGGATACAGGTATTACTCAAGCTGTAATTAATAATGCGGCTAATGATGTATCAATTGGGGATATTATTTCTTGGAGATTTACTTATTCTGGAAATAATTCTCCTACTACAAAGATGGCGAACCCGTCTATCATCGTTGAGATTGATCCGGTTCCGCCTGTTTAAAAAAAGGAGGTAACAATCAATGAAAGTTGAACTGTTAGTCAATTTGCTGACTTCTGAAGGTCTGCTGGAGAAGGGGAAAATCTTTGATGATCCTCTTCCAGCAGACATTTGGGATGAAATAAATCTGAATAGACCTACTGTTAAGATTTTGTCTGATACACGGGGGGTTCCTCAAGAAGAATTGATAAAAGAGGACCCCCCAGTTGTCATTGAAGAACCTAAAGAAGAACCTAAAATTATTGTTCGTAAAAGAGGTAGAAAAGCTAAATGACTGAGGTTGAATTAACTGCTTTGTTGGAAAGAGAAATTGGTGATCTTAGCACTCAATTCGATTCCACTAATTATTCGGATGTGATTGATGATGCTGAAAGAGATACAGGTTTTTCTTTACCTGCTACCGATACTTTTCAGATAAAGTGGTTAAAAGAAAGAGCCAAACGTCATTTAATTTATTTTCTCTTAATAAAAAATGCGGATAAGTTTAGGGTAAAACAAATCCATCTTCAACATCGTTTTGAGCATTATGTCAAGATGATTGAAATGATGGACGAAGCATTTGACAAGGCCCAAATTGAATACATTTATGAGTTTGCACAGGTTAGTACTTATGAAGCTTTTGGACATAAGATTGATGCAGGCTTTGCCTATGATCATTTGGGTCGTGATCTTACTTATGATGACGATCAAGAGGTGATCGTAAATCCTGGTGATGCTTAATGACTCTTGGTGGAGATGTCCGACAAGCTTATATTGATGTTGGAACAAGTTATTCAGTTATCACATCAGGAGAAGCTCCTGTATCTGGTGAATACCTGATATTTGATGTTCCTGATCAAGTTGTTCGTCCATTTCCAAGAGAGTTTTTGTTAGAAGCTTCTCTTCCTTATAATACTACTGCTAATGAAGGCGATCTTCTTTATTTTAGTGATGGTCGCAAATTCATGCTTTTGAGTAAGATTGGTGTGCAGTTTGAAAATGCCAATTATGAATACACATGCCAAATAGTAAAGTGTAATGTAACAAATGGTCGTGTTCTTCGATCTACTACAGAAACTTGGGATGTTAATTCTTATCATAAGGTACCTGTTTGGAGTGTAATTCATGAAGGAGTTGTTGCTGTTTTAACTGAAGCTTTAGTTGGTAATATCCTTGATGATCGAGAAGAAGCTGCTTATTTGAGTACTAAAAATCTGGAACTTTATATTTCAGATACGAGTTATGATCTACAAGTAATGGATCGCTTTCAACCAGTGAGTGGTGAAAGCTATCGGGTGGACAGTATTCGGAAAAGAGTGTTTCCGAATGTCATACTGGCCCAACTGACAGAAGATACAAGAGAATAATCAACTTCCTGAATAATGGAGGAGCTTTATGCGTGTTTTATTTGTCGGTGAGAATCCTTATGGAATTTCTGGATGTTCTTCCCTTCTTCGTGCAATCATTTTTCAAGCCCAAAAAGGTAAACATGAATTAGCTGTATTCTCGGCTACTCATTTTCCTGTCTTAGAAGATATTTACTCCAATACCTCTTTCAAAGATATTCCCATCATTCAAGGTCATGTTATAGAAGAAGGTCAGTTTGCTAATGATGATCTTATTCGGACTTTGAACACTCAAAAGTTTGATCTTTTAGTATTTGTAGGATTTGATTGTTGGCGATTTATTTCTTTGTTTCCTAAGATAAAGGAACTTAGACGAAGAAAGAAATTTGAATGGATGTCTATATTTCCTTATGATCTTTATGATGTTAGAGGAGATTGGATAGAATGGATTAAAACATTTGATTATCCGATGGTTTATTCAGAATATGGATATGATGTGTTGAAAGATCATGTTCCTGGTATTCGTTATTTTCGCCCTCCCCTTCCTGATGTTGAAAAATTAGCTGTCTATTCTTCAAATGATAAAAAAGAAATTCGAAAGAGAATGTTTCCTTCTTTGAAAGAAGATGATTTCTTATTTGGATTTGTTGGAGCTAATCAGTTGAGAAAAGATCCTCAACGTCTTATATATGCATTTTTCAAATTAAAAGAAGAACGGAAATTAAAAAGGAATCCTGTTCTTTATCTTCATACTGAATTAGGAAATGGAGTTTTCAATATCGAACAATATGCTTCTGAAAAGAAAGGACACATCGGAGATATTGTTTTAAAGAAGCAAGGTTTTCCATATAGAAAAGAATTGATAGTGCAAGCTTATAATTGTATGGATTGCATGGTTAATGTTTCATTTCAAGAAGGATTGAGTTTAACTATTTTAGAGGCTTTACTATGCGGAACACCTGTTCTTGCTTCAGATAATACGGCTCATAAAGAATTACTATCATCCGTTGGAGGACTTATTCCTTGTTCTGATATGGCTTTTCTTCCTATTGTTACAGAAAGAGGAACATCATTTGTCGATACAAAAGCCTGTTCTGTGAATGATTTAATGGATATGATGGAACGTGTTATCAATGATGATCAGTACAGAGATTTGTTAAGACATGATGGATTTAAAATGGCGAGAGAATGGATTAAAGGAAGTCATAATATTTTAGATATTCTTGATCAGATTGAAAGCAATAATACAATTGAAGTGAGCCAAGAAAAAGCAATTTTGTTTACTCAACATTCTTCAGCTGGTGATGTTCTTATGACTACTCAATGTTTTAAAGGAATCAAGGAACGTCATCCAGGTTTACCGCTTCATTATATGACCCAATCAAAGTATGCAGACATTGTGACGAATAATCCTTATATTGATGCTATTATTGAATGGGATGATCGTTATTTTGATAGGTATGAAATTATTTATAATCCTCATGGTGAGAAGATTTTGCCAGGGGGATGGAATAACGGTGATGTAAAATTAGCAGATATGTATCCTTATTTCTGCAATGTCAAAGCTGATAAAATGTTTATTGATTTGGTGAAGCCTGACATAGAGTTACCCGAAGAATATATTCTTGTTCAGACTTCAGGCGGGCATAAAGTTTTTAGGACATACACTCATATGAATACAGTTTTGGCAAAGATGAATATGCCTTCTGTTTTGATAGGTGATTCAAATGATTTGAGTGCAAATGTTGATTTTGATTTGAGGGGGAAGTTGACTTGGAGAGAAGTAGCTTGGGTCATGAAAAATGCTAAAGTCGCTATTGTGATTGATAGTTTTCCTTCTCATTTGGCAGGAGCTCTGGAAACGCCTGCTGTAGTATTGTTTGGTCCTGCTCCTGCGAGAGTAACAGGTCCTTTAGGTAATCCAAATAAGTTGAGATTTCTTGAACCAGATAAATTAAAAGTTTGTCCGATTGTTTCGAATTGTTGGGGAGAAGCTCATAAAGAAGTTTGTCAATCACCTTGTATTAATTCAATTTCACCATTTACAATTGTTAAAGCTACTATGGATTTACTTGGGAGATAATCATGTACATTGCAATGAAGTGTCTTAACGAACAATATGGGGTTGATCGTTGTATTTCAGATTTTCATGATGAAGCTTTTGTGGATAAGATTATTGTAGTTGATGGTGGTTCTACTGATTATACGGTTGAAGAATTAAAGAAGTACCCAAAGGTTCAAGTTTTTGTTCATCCTTGGTTAGATTGGTATCATAACATGGAAGTCAGTCAGTCTAATATTGTTTTGTCATATATTCCTAATGGTGAATTGATGTTTATTCTTGATTTTGATGAACGGATGTCAGATGCTTTGAAAGATTATTTGTTGATGGTCAAATCAACTGGTCTTCCTGATGGACATATTCGATCCGTTTCTAGAAAGACGGTTGATGTTTTTCGTCATGAGGATAGTCCACATGCTATTTTAGAAGAAGACGGTTGGCCTATGATCTCTCATCAAATTGGTCAATATCCTGATTTTCAAACTCGTTTGTTGAAAAAAGATTTTAAGATGCATTGGGTAAATTCTCCTCATCATGTGTTGATTGGGTTTGAACATAATGAAAATATTACTGCCGATGTTATTCATTATGAGAAAGATGATTTTAGAAAACGGCAAGATATTGAAAGAAAATGGTTGAGGTCTCAAGCAAGACGAAAAGAACTAGGATTGACGGCTGATGTGTTTGAGTGTAAACCTAAACCTGAATTCGTTAAATATGGTGATCCTGAAACTTGGAGTAAATAATGAGCATTGAAATTAAAACAGTTGCCCCTTCTACAAGTCGTAAGCAGACTTGGAAAATAGCTTCTGGATTTTTATCAGATGAAGAAGCAGAAGCCTTACAAAAATTAGCAACAAACAAAGTGGTCTTAGAAATCGGTGCTTTTATGGGCAAGAGTACCGTTTGTATGGCTGCCACAGCAATTTCTGTTTTGTCAATTGATACATTTGATAGTGATGGAAATGGGCAGATTCAGCAGAATAAAGAAGTGCCTCCTATATTGAAAAACTTTTTAGAAACAACTAGTGGCTACACAAATATAAGTTATGTGATAGGGTGGTCAGAAAATGTTTTGCCCCAGTTAGAAGATGAAAAGTTTGATATGGTGTTTATAGATGGAATGCATACAGAAGAATTTGTTCGTAAGGACATTACTCTTAGTTTTCCTAAAATCAAAGAGAACGGTTTGTTTGTTTTTCATGATTATTGGGAATACAATCCTGCAGGATGGCCTGAAGTAAAAAAGACTGTTGATACTTATTTTTCGATTGATTTAAAAAATTATGTTAATTCATTAGTTTGGGTTGAAAAGTCCAAATACAAAGGATAAATTTATGGCAACCGTATTAGGATTACATTATGGACATAATGGAGCTGCTTGCATTGTAAAAGACGGAAAACTTATTGTTGCACTTGGTTCTGAACGATTATCACGACAAAAATTTTCTCATGGTGTTACTGATCAACTTTTGGATTATCTTTTCAATTCAGTAGGGATGAGTATTGCAGATATTGATTATGTAGGTCTTTCTGATTGGAATAATCATTATGCTTTTAATTCCATTCAGGTAAGTCATAAAGGGACTCCGATTGATAGTTTATGGAATAGTATTTATGATAATACTTGTCTTGAATTGGATGTAGATTTAAGAGGAAAGAGAATATCTGCTTTCTATATAGGTCATCAATTTGCTCATGCAGCCGCAGCTTATTATACAAGCCCCTTCAACGAATCTTTCTGTTTTACACTAGATGCCAGTGGTGCTCGACATAAAAACAATTCATTAATTGCTTATGGGAATGGTAAAGAAATTACTTCGATGTATTGTCCTTGGTTGATGATCGGGGTGGGATATGGTCTCTTTACAGAAGCACTCGGGCTAGGTCCTCAAATATTTAAAGCTGGTTCTACTATGGCTTTAGCAGGATATGGCAAAGTTCTGCCTAAAGTTTTAGATAATTTAGACTATTATGTAAATGGTAATTTCTTTCCAGATGAAGGAGATTATCATGCTTGGCATTTAGGGCTGTGGGTAGATTGGACAAATGGTAGAGGTTATTATACAAAAGAGGAATCAGATTGTCAGGAAACTATGAATTTAGCTGCCACAATTCAATTTGTCTTTGAACAAGCCATTTTAAAATGCATCAATGATATTGATGCAAAAGGTGTTAAGAATATTTGTCTTGGGGGAGGATCAATGTTGAATTGTGTAACCAATTCGTTGATTCTCGATAAGAGTCAGTTCAACAATGTCCATTTGTTTCCTGGATGTGGTGATGATGGAGGGTGTGTTGGTTCTGCTCTTTATGTTGCTCATAATATTTTGAAAGAGGAACGATACAATTATACTGATGGAGAAGTCTGTTATTTAGGACCTAATCGACCAAATGAAGAACCTGATTATAAATATCTTGCTCAAAAAATTGCTGATGGTAAAGTTATTGCTTGGAGTAATGGTCGATCTGAATATGGTCCTAGAGCATTAGGTAATCGTTCTTTGTTGGCAGATCCAAGAACAATAAGAAGTCGAGAGAGAATTAATTTTGAGATTAAGCATCGTGAATGGTTTCGTCCTTTAGCTCCAGTAGTTTTAGAAGAATATACAAATGATTGGTTTGACTTCTCTACTAAAAGCCCTTTCATGTTATTTACAGGACCTATTCGAAATCCTGATTTAATTCCAGCAGTAAATCATATTGACAATTCTGCTCGTATTCAAACGGTGAATGAAGAATCAAATCCACATTATTATAGATTGATTAAGGAGTTTTATAATTTGACCGGAGTACCTATTCTCGTTAATACAAGTTTGAACGGTAATGGTGAACCTATGGTTGAGAGTGATCAGAACGCAATAGATTTTTTTAATGGTAATCCTGTTGACATGCTTGTGTTAAATGGGAAAATTTTTGAGAAATAAGGAGGCAATCATGTACTACGTCTGTAAGGTTTGTGGCAGGTCTTTCTCTTGTGATCCAGAAGATAAACCGAAATATTGTTATTACGATCGGTCAGATATGATCGAGAATATTTCGGAAGAAGATGCGAGTAAGATGGGATTGACTACTGATCGGTTTATTCTTGATCTAGGAATTGAATTTATGGGTGATATGAATTTCAATGTGTTTACTGGAATGGATATTGCTAAACAAGAAGGAAAGCGATTGATTGATTGGCAGATTAAACACTTTGAAAAATTTCTGGATGCATAGGAGAGAACATGTCTTTCATTGAAAACAATTGGTTGAAAATTACAACAGTTAATACCAAAATGTTTGACTTTTTGCCGTTAAAGTTTACTCAGGATTATATACAGAGTTGGAATACTGATAATATAAATATGCTGATGTTACAAAATTTTATATTTGAAAGAAGGGTAAATAGAGTTATTGAGTGTGGTACATTCGAAGCAAGATTTACCGAAATGGCAGTTAGGATGATGTCTTTATACAATAATCATGTTCCAAAAACTTTGGTCACAATTGATCTACCACGAGATATTGATCATTTAGGGGATGGGATTGTTACTTTCAAACAGAATAAATTTTTTGATGAATCGGTTAGAGTTAGGCATACAAGATTGAATTATTTGTCTCTGTATGAATCGTATAATGTAAAGGTTATTTATAAGGAAGGACTTACTCAACTTTTAATGCCTGGTCTTATAGAGGAACATAGACCTGACTTTATTTATGAAGATGCTACACATTTGCCGGAGCTTTTGAGGAAAGAGTGGTTATTGATTAGGGATTTGCTTGGCGTTGGGACTATAGTTTGTTTTGATGATGCTCATACTGAAGGTTTTATAGATTGGATGAGAGATAATACAAATAAATGGGTTTACAAAATAGCCAATGAAAATAAAAGTCCTCAATTATGGTTGGAGAAAATAGATGACTGATAAACAGATAAGTGTTATTATTAATGCAGACACTAGACCCGGATTTAAAAGTGATGTAGCTGCAATTGATATGATGGGAAAAGGGGCTAGATCAGTTGATTTTATTTTTCAAGGTGTATTCAATAAGATCAAATTTTTTGAAGGTTACAAACTTGATGTCATTCTTTATATTGATTGGCATGAGGATTTTGATGCGAGAGAATTAATAGATTTGATGAGTGATGGAACAATTAGTACTTTGGTTTTTAGCAAGCATAAGGAGTATTATAAGGATTTTATTTACTATCCTAAGTGGAATGATCTTAATTTTTTAAATGCCATTATGTTAGCAAGAGGAAAGTACATTGTTCATTTTGATTTTGACACAATGGCATTTAAGAGGCAAGGTTCTGCAATTGTTGAATCATGGATTAATGATTTAGAAAGTGGTAAGTATAAATATGTTTCTTACCCTTCTCAATTTAGTCCTGATCCTACTCCTGATACAAATTGGGATTATAATTGGGCGTCTACAAGATTTTTCATTTGCAAAGCCGAACAAATTGATTATACTGAAATTGCAAAGTGTTTGGAAGATAGTAATTATATGTATGGTAAGTATGGTGAGAAAAAACATAAATGCCCTTGGCTTGAACATGTATTAGGGATTAGTGTTCCAAAAGAACAAGTATTTTATCCTCCTGCTGATCCTTATCAATACATGATCTTTTCTTGGGATACTTATTATTCTGGGGTTATGCAGAAGTTAAATGGGATGGATTATTCACAGGTTTTAAATTATGTATTACAATGTGGGGGATTACAATTCCCCTGCGATCTGAAAGGAAAACCAATATGAACATTGCAATCACAGGAAACAGTATTCCGTTTGGTGAAGGGCTTGCTTATGGTGGTGAACGAATTCTTTATTATTTGATTCAAGGATTAGATCAGCTTGGTCATGACATCTATGTGTATGCTCATCCAGGATGTAATATTCCTAGCAAATATATAGATGGGTTTTATCCTGTTATTCAACAAGAAGGGACAGACAAGTTTTTTGAAGCAGTTCAAAATAGTGGTAAAGAGATTGATATTTACCAATGTAACTACTTTGGTGAAAATTGGTCTCCTAAAATTTTAGATACTTACGATTATGTTGAATTGACTTGGTGTGTATGGAATCATATTTCTTTTCAGTTAAATCAACCAGCGTTCAATACCATTTCTTACTCAAAAGTTTTACAGAATGATTTTAAGGATCGAGGTATTGACACAACAATGATTCATTATGGTATACCTGAAGATTTGTATAAGTTTGAACCAAATCACGAGGGGTATGCTGTTTGGATTGGCAAGATAGAAGGAGGCAAAGCTCCACAATTAGCAATTCAGTTAGCTTTAGCTGCCGGATTGAAAATTGCTATTCTTGGTCCCCCATATAATACAGGTACATTTTGGAATCATGTTCTTCCTTATGTAGACAATGAAAAAGTATTTTGGTTTCGTGGCGTTGACGATGCGATAAAGCAAAAGATCATGAGTAAAGCCAAAGTATTTATTTCATCGAATGACAATACTTGGAAAGAACATTTTGGAATTGTTAATGCTGAAGCATTAGCAATGGGTGTGCCTATTCTTGCATTTAACAAGATCAATCAGGATTGTGCTATTAAGGTTGATGAAATTATTAATGATGGACAACATGGTTTCTTTCTGAATTACAATGACAGTAATGATGTTCAAGAGATACTTGATAAAGGTATTCCTCTATTAAATCAGATTTATAAGATTGATCGAATGGAATGTAGAAAGCAGTTTGAAACAAGATTTACTGCTTTGAAGATGGCTCAACGATATGAATGGTTTTATAAACAGATTAAGGAGAAAAAAATAATTCCCTATGTGGAGGTGCCATTTTGAAAAAAGTATATAATTTGTTTACGTATGGTGAGAATAATGTAGGAGATGAGTCCAGCGGACCTTCTCTATACTTTGATATTCCTAATTGTGAACCTCATAATGTTAGAAATTTTAGAGAGTTGGATTTAATCAATTCGTTTGTCATACTTGGAGGCGGAGGACATATACATTTGCCTTCTCCTAATTACAATGATGGTCGTATTGATTGGATTGATGAAATGTCAAAGTGTTCTTATAAGATTATGACTTGGGGAATAGGACATAATATTTATGAATTGAAAAAAGACATAGTTTTTCCTGAAAGTTTAAATGACAAGAAATTTGTTTTGCACGGTTTTCGAGACCAAGATCAGAAGTACAATTGGGTTCCTTGTGCTAGTTGTATGAGTAATTTGTTTGACCGAAAATACAAAATTACTAATGATTTTGTGGTCTATGAAAACATAGCTTCTCGATTGCCTGATCTTTCTTATCCAAGATTAGATAATGATAATCGGAAGATGTCAGATGTTGTAAAGTTTTTAGGATCTGCTAAATGTATTCTCACAAATAGTTATCATGGGGCTTATTGGGGATTGTTGCTTGGTAGATCGGTTGTTATAATTGATCCGTTTTCATCTAAATTTTATAATTTGCATCCAAGTGTTGTTATAAGTAATTTGAACGATTTTAAAAAAGATTCTTTTTCAGCTAAAACAGATACAAAGTTTTTGGACATCTGTAGAAATAAAAACAAAGAACATTATAAAAAAGTTATGGAGATCATAAACAATGGCTGATATTTCCTTAGTGTTTCCTTCTTCACCTTTTTTAATTAATCAACAAGTATTTCCTCCTCTTGGAATTATGTACTTAGCTTCTAATTTGAGAAGGAAAGGCTGGTCTGTTGAATGTAAAGATTTATCACAAACTAAGGATAAGAAAGTTGATAGCAAATTAGTAGGTATTTCATTTACGACTTCTCAACGTCATGAAGCCTATCAATTGTTGATGTATTACAAAGCTTTGGGAAAGACTGTCATTGCAGGCGGACCACATCCAACACATATGCCAGATGAATGTTTTGATAAAGGATTTGATTATGTGTTTCGAGGTGAGGCTGATTTAGAACTTCCTAAATTTATGGAAGTTTGGAATTATTCAAATCTAACCGAGAGAATAATTACTTGTCCAGATGTTTCTGAGGAAAATATAATTCCTCCTGATCGAACTGTTCTTCCATTAAAAGATTATAACTATGAGATTGATGGGGTTAAATCTACAGTAATAATGACAACTCGGGGATGCCCGATGAATTGCACCTTCTGTGGAAAAATAACAAATAAGTTTAGAATGTTAGACGCCGATAAAGTCATTGATGAAATTTATGATCTTTCTTACACTTATGGGTTTAAAGGGTTCATGATTTTTGATGATGTCTTTATCGCAAGTAAAAGTAGACTGAAAAGGATTTCTCAGGCTATTACAGGGGAGGACTTTGCGTTTAGATGTTTTGGTCGATCTGATATGATCAATGAAGAAGTCATTGATTATCTGGCTAAGATGAATGTGAGAGAAGTTGGAATTGGGGTTGAAAGTGGAAGTAGAAGTGTTTTAAAGAAGAATATGAAAGGCACTACCCCTGAAGTCAACGGTAATGCTGTAAGGCTTTTGCAGTCAAAAGGTATTCGGGCTAAAGCTTTTATCATTGTAGGATTGCCTGGTGAAACAGAAAACACTATTCGAGAAACAAAGTCGTGGATTGAAACTTATAAACCTGATGATGTAGATTTCAGTTTGCTAACCCCAATGCCCGGTTCAAGGCTTTTTAATGAGCCTGAAAAATGGGGTATTTCTTTCAATTATAATGGTATGCCTCTTTGGTATAAAGGGACACCTGGTAAGTATGATACAAGTGTTCGGACTGAAGAAATTATGCCAAACCGTTTGATGCAAATTCGAGATGAACTTGAACGTCAATATAAGCGTCAAGATATGCTTCGCTGATCATGAAAATACTAACGGTAATAGCCCTACCGTCAACGATCTCTGATCTAGACAGACTTAGAGACACGTTTAATAATTTAGACGTGGAATTCGTGTTTTTAGACGATTCCCGTGATTACAATATTCCTGTCAAAACAGAGTGGAAATTTTATATTTATTGTGATGAATGGTTTTCAAATTCTTTGAAAGAGATATTTCCTTTTTATTTGGAACATGGCAAGAAGTTTGATTACATTTCTGTTTATAAAATGATAAAGGAAAAGGTTGATATTTCTCCAAGATTGTTTAAAGCTAATATCAGAATAAGGGATGATTGTGTTTACCCAATTAATCCGGATCTTGAACATACAGCTATTTTAGACGGATTTTTATTTGGAGAATCCTATGATTAATATAAAAGTAGACATGCAGCCTTTAATTGATCGACTGAATAAAAATTTGGATGCTGTCTATGATGAAGCCCATTATTTTTGTGGTCGATCTCAAGTAGGTCCAAGAATGTTAGCCATCAAGTATCTTGATAAGGTAAGAAGGGATATTCTTGCAAATGCATATGCGAGTAAATGGTCTGGTAGAGCAAGACGATATTCTCCTAGATATGATTGGTGGAAACATGTTACTGCAGGATCGTCTGGAAACTTTTGGAATTTATATGGTGATCTCATTGCACGATTACAAGTCTTTCGTGTGGATGGAAATAATTATATGGCTGGAGTTCCTGATGGTCTATTTGATTCTGGGGGTAAGTCTTGGTTTGATGAAGGGTCAAGAAAAATAGGGAAACCTAAACCGATTGCAATGTATGGTAATGTTTTAGAATTTGGACTTAAAGGGGGAGGTAAAGCTGGTAATCATCCTGCTCGTCCTACATTCGAACCAGCATTAGTCAATTTTGCATATAATGAATCTCCTCAAATTGGAGATGAAATGCTGCTCAAAGTTTCAGGAGTTTGGAAATGAAAGTTTTAGAGATTTATCCAAAAGATGTTCATGTGGTGTTTGAAATTTCAATGATTAATCTTGAGCTTTTAGAGAAGGCTTTGTCTTTATGTAAGATTGATTACGATGGTAGAAATCCTGATGAAGTAAAGGCAGTAAATTACTTGACAAAATCCTTTGTTCCTGTTATTGATGAGATTATGAGGAAAAAAGGTAATGAGTCTTGACGCAACAGTACGAGAAGCCAATTTAAGAGATTCAGTCAAAAAATACTTCGTAGACAATTTATATACTACGGAGGGAGTGCAGGTTACGTTCGACCGAGGACTATCTACTCCTAAAGTCCAAGGAACTGAAGTTGATCGTTGGGTAGCTATTTCTTTCGGAGAGATGGAAATAGGTACTTTATCATCTGTCCTTATAACAATCTTTTGTTGTACTAAGATGGATTCAGAGGGATTCAAATTAGCCCAATTAAGAGACAAAGTTGTAGGATATTTGGTAAGTGATACTGCTACCGATGGACATGCTAAGATTTCTCTTTATAGGTCACATGCTTCAGAGGCTTGGGTTAAAGTTGGGGGTATGGTCATCTGCTTGGAATCCGAATCACCGACTATGGAAGCTGAAGATAATACAAAAATAAAGGCAATCACTATTACACTTAGATGGGGTGCAAAAGTGTAGAAAGAGAAAAATGGACGAAAGCAAAAGTTTCTTATACTGTGAGAAGTGTGGAAAAAGACTGATCGAACGTATGCCAAACGGACTGTTTCGTTTTATTTTTGGCAAGAAGAAAGATAATGGGGGAAAGTTGGGAGACTATTCTCCTGTTTATTTATTGATACATGGGTCTATTAAGATACGATGTCTTAGTAGAAATTGTGGACATTTTAACACGTTTAATTATTTTCCAAGTTCGCCTCTTGAATCAGGACCTCCTGAACAATTACAACGTCCAAAAGACGAAAATAAAAATTAGGAGGAAAAAATGGCAAGATATGGTCCTTTAACTAAGGATACTAGTACCGTCGCATTGGGATTGGCTCAGGTTCGTTTGGGCGTGTCTGCAACTTATATTGCCCAACCTGGACCTGCTTTGAGTTCTTCTAATTCTATTGGAGCTTTGGCTAATACAAAGTTCACGGCTTCTACTGATCTGTGGAAGCTGGAGTCAGGGTTCCCCCTTCTGGAAGATTATACCATTCCTATTCGTGAGAAAGCTATGCTGGAGTGTTCGTTTAAAGAAATTACTCCTATGAATATGGCTTTTGCTCGTGGGATTGATGCTTCTTCTGGATACACTTTGGCTCACTCTGGCGAAGTTGCATTAGGTGGTTTGGTAGCTCCTTCTTATGTTCGTATGGAAGCTGTCTATACTTATCCTGATGCTGTAAATGAAATGATCATTATTTTTCCTAGAGGTCAGGTTACTTCCAGTATTGAAGTTGATCTTCAAGCTGAAGATGCTGCCGCTGTTCCTATCACGATTGAGGCGAAACGTGCTGATAGTGATGTAAGTGGCGGTAATGCTATTTGGGATGCTAAGCCTTTGGGACGTATTCTTTGGAGAGCAATTCCTTAGGGAAATAAATAATGGGGCCCTTCGGGGCCCCAAATTCAATCAGGAGGCGTTATGGAAAACAGTTCCGAAATTATGAATCCGCAGGTGAAGAAAGTAACGATTGGAAAGAAGTATTTGAAAGAAATCAATATTTATCCTTTGTCTGCTGGTGATCAGATTAAGCTTTCTTCGATTCTATCCGAAGCAATGCAGGGAGCTTTTGAAAAATCTACTGTTTCTGAATTTGAGTTTTTGAATTTTCTTCGAGAAGTCTTTCAAGAAAATCTTGGCAAAGTTCTAGCTTTTGTTACAGATGAAGGTGCTATTTTGCTTGATGATATTACAAATGATCAGGCTATTGAAATTGGCACAATTGTTTATGATACCAATTTTATTCCATTGAAAAAAAAATTTCAAGTCCTGATTCAGAAAGCAAAGGAGAAGGGGTTGAGTTTGGGGAAGTTGTCACCTGCGTCCTCAGAAAATACCCCCAGTACCGATTAGAAGATATTTATAAAAAGTCATACATGAATGGAGGATTGACGTTTAATCAAATAGTCTACATGTATGAAAGTTATGGTGAAGAACGATTAAATGAATTTAAAATGTTAGGTCATCTTTTAGGAGCAGAATTTAAAGATGACAAGAATACAATTCCAAAGGCTTCTGGAGTTACGAAGGAAGAACAATTCGTCTTTAGAGATCCTAAAGATTATGAAAAAATGAGTGAAGCCGATAGAAAAGAATTGACATCTAAAATGATGGAACGTCATAGGAGATGGGCTTCGAAATCATCTTTAGGAGAAACTAATGCCCCGTAGGGAATTAAGTCTTGGCGTAGTTTTCACAGGGAATATAGACAGTTCTTTTCTATCTGCTATTCGTGGATTACAGAATGGTCTGAATAATCTATCAAATTCTACTCGTCAGTTAGCTACATCCTCCCAAACTACCGTAGCATCCATAGGCAACTTTCGAAAAAGTATTCGTGATCTGGCAGCAGATATTCAATTTCTGCTGTCAGTTCAGATGAAGTGGTATGGTGCTAAAGCAGTTCTTTTTGCAATGTTTGACGTTCCTGTAAGTGCAGCCAGGGGCATTATTACTTATGCGGCTGAAATTGATAATGCTCGGGCTGAATTGCTTCGGTGGAGTGCTACGTCTGGTGAAGTTACCGAAGCAATGAAAACGCATGTGGATGCGATTATTCAAAGCATACGAAAAGCTACTACGGAGTATGCAGTTAGTTTTAAAGATTTAAAAGATTCAGTAGAAGAATTTGCTGGTGCAGGTATTCCTCTAACAGTTTTAAATCAGTTAGTTCCTGTAATTGCTCAATTAAAAACTTCCTTCAAAGAAATTAACTTTGGTCAATTCTCTGTGGCTATGACAGGAGCGTGGAAAGCTTTACGTGGTCAGATTACGGAAGCTACAGATGAAGCTGATGCCTTTCGTATCATTCTTGAGAAGATATTAAGGGCTCAGGCTGTAGGTATTATTCGTCCTGAGAATTTTGCTGTTGTTCTTCAGTATCTTACTCAAATTGGTAGTATGTCAGGTTTTACTTTAGATCAGTTGCTTGCTATGTCGGTTGCTATTACTGATGCAGGTATCAAAGCCGGTTCTGCTTCTCGTCTTACTGCCGGTTTCATGCAATCTTTACAAAGTCCTAAAGGCTTGAAAGCCCTGAAAGATTTGGGGATTGCATTTGATGAAAACAAAACTCTTGCTCAAAATATGGATTCTATTGTTACTCAATTGATCCAAAAGTTAGGAGCAACGGGTGAAGTCAGTATGAAAGCAATGCAATGGTTTGGTCAGTTGACTAGTGCTGATCGAGCCAAAGTTTTTGGTACATACGTTCAGAATTTTGGTATCTATCATGGATTAATAAAGGACATTGCTAATTCTGCAGGCGGTCTTAAAACTGTTTCTGACTTGATGAATCAACCTTTTCCTCAACAATGGATAATATTTAAAAATGTTGTTCGAGAGATTGGTGCCGCTCTTGTTGAAGATGGGTCTTTTCTTAGAACATTCATGGCCCATATTGTAGACATAGGAAAAGGATTTCTTTATGCTTTAGATGCATCTGGAAAGTACAATGAGAATATAAAGAAGTTAGGGACATTCGGTAGGGCTGCTTATGAAGTGATGGTTGGTATTCGTGATGCTTTTCGTGATCTTGGAGTAATATTAGCTCCTATAGGTGCAGCCTTATCTATAATTTGGGATATGTTTAAAAAACTGGTTGATAGTGTAGGGGGACTTCATAAAGTAATTGAGATTTTGGTTGTGTATATTTCTGTTCGGTTAGTTGGTAGTTTGATAATGTGGGCAGGAGGACTCGGTACTGTTCAAATGGCAATAGGTAATCTGTCTAGAGTTTTAGCTTTATTTACATTAGGCGGATTGACTACATTTGGCACTACTATTATGATGATAGCAATTCAGGCAATACCTGTTCTTATTTCTAAATTAGGAACACTCGGAGTTGTATTGTCTGGATTGATTGTAACATTAGGAATGTTTTCCAAAGAATTTGGAAAGTGGGATCGGGTAGCTGAAGAAGCAAAAATGAAGGCTACTATGATGTCTACTAAAGATTTAGAAAACAATTTAAAGTTGAAAGAAATGGCTTTAGCTGATCTTCAACGTGAAGAGGACGATATGAAAGGTAAACCTCTTTACGATGAAATTGGCTTTAGGCGAAGAAGAATACAATTAGATAAAGAAATTGGAGCCTATAAGAAAATATTAGAAGAAAAGAAAGAAATTGATAAGGGCTTAACTCCTGCTAGTAAGAAGGCTCCTCCTATAACTGCTCCTGATCTCCCTGGTAAGAAAGCCAAAGCTATTCCCCAAGGTGCTTCTCTAACTGAAATTACGAATACACTTGAGCAAGTAAGAAAAGCCATGCTTGCCCAAGAGAAAACGATTACTGATGAATCTTTAAAGGAACTTGACAATCGACATAAGCTTGGTCTCATTAGTGATGAAAATTATTATGCTGAAAAATTAAGTATAGTTCAGAATTTTGTAGCTTTGGAAATTGCGGAACTTGACAGGTCTTGGGAAATAAGACGAGCATTACTTGAAAAAGAGGTGATGGATTCATCTGGTAATGATCGTCAGCTTGCCGAAGCTAAATTAGAATTAGAAACCCAACAGTATATTCAAGCTAGAATGGCTTTGAGATTTAAAGAAAAAGGTGAGCTTAGAGATAAAGATTTTCAAAAGGCTCAGGATTTTCTTAAAGACGAAGCAGAAACCAATAAGTATTATACTGATTTACAATTACAATACCTTAATGAATACTACACGGCTAAAAATGCAGCCCTAGAAGAAGAATCAAAAAATACTGATTTTCAATATTCTCGAATGGAGATTAGTGCTGAGGAGTATTATGGGAAAATAAGAGGATATGCTGAAAGTGAGTATGAGAATACAGTAGGTTTGGTTGAAAGCACAAGACAAATTTGGGAAAACTATTATGATCAAGCTATTGAGTTGGCCAAAGAGGATCATGATAAGGTTTTAGCTTTACAGAGAGAAAGAGATTTAAAAGAAAATGAGTTCAATAACAGAATTTCAGAATCCAGACGAAACCTTACGTCTAAATTAAATGATCAAAACAGACAACAATTAACGGATTTAGAATTGATTTATGGTGAATCCGGATTTGCAGGAGTAATGGAAGAATATTTTCGTCAGCTTGGTGAACAAGCAAAAAAGACTGGCGAAAAAGTAATGTCAATAATGAAAGCTGTTGGTGACGGTATTAAGACGGGTTTAGGTGATGCTCTATATGATATTGCTACCAATGGGCTTACAAATTTTGATAAGATTTGGGATAATTTTTGGCAGACACTTTTGAAATCTTGGTTTCAAACATTGGCTGACTGGATTGTACAAAGTATTGCACAATGGACAATGTGGGCAACTATAGTAAAAGCATTACAGGCTTGGGCTTTTGGTGCAGCTTCATCAGGGGCAGGAGTAGGTATGGGAGCTACTGATGTGGCAGCCAATGTTGCTCACGGAGGCGGTAAGGTAGGTTCTACTGCATTACAAAAGAGAGATGTGCCGTCTTGGTTATTTGATAATGCTCCTAGATTACATGCAGGTTTGCGTCCTGATGAGTACCCAGCTGTTTTGCAAAGAGGAGAAACTGTTCTTAGACGTGGTGAGGAACAGCAGCCAACTGTAGATGTTTTGATAAATGTAGAGAATAAGACAGGTAAACAAGTTCAGGCTACTGAAGGACCTTTAAAATTTGATGGAAAAGCTTATGTTAAGAATATTATTTTGGAGCTAATGTCTACAGATTATGGATTTAGAGGAGCAGTTAAAGGGAGATAACAATGGCTGTATTTCCTACACTTTCTAGGGATGTTGAATGGACAATAACTGAAGATTATGAGGATTCTACTATTCGTTCCACTACAGAAGCCGGATATGAGCATACAAGAGCAAGATATACTTACGATAGGAAAATCTGGAGTATCTCTTATAAGTATTTGGTTACTGCGGATCGTACAGCTTTGAGAGCATTTTTGGTTACTGTGAGAGTTGGGGTTGATTCGTTCACTTGGACTAATCCAGATGATAGTACAGCTTATACCGTTAGATTTAAAGAACCCCCTAAATTAGAAAGGATGGCACCAGGATATTATGCTTTATCCTGTTCTTTTAAACAGTTATGAAAAGTTTAGCTGCTGCTTTAATTTTAGAGAAAAATAAGTTATCCTCCACTAGCCCTTGGCTAATTTTTCTTGACTTAGACATAGGAGGAACCTCATTATACTTGGTTCAGAATATTGAGAATATTTCTTTTGGAGGACACGACTACACAGCTTTTCCATTTACTCTTGATACTTGGACAGAAACAACACAGGGAGATGTTCCACAGTTAAAAATACAAGTATCAAATGTTTCAAGAATCATCCAAGTTTATGCGGAAGCTGTTGTTGGTGCTGTTGATTCTACAGTTACCTTATATTTAGTAAATTCTGATAATTTAGGTGAGGATTATGCTGATCTCACTTTGAATTTTCGAATTGTTAAAACAGAATGTGATGCCATGTGGGTTACTTTTTATTTAGGACTACCGTCCCCCATGCATATGAGGTTTCCTAGGTATAGATATTTTGGAGAGCATTGTAATTGGATATTTAAAGGGGCTGAATGTGGATACACAGGAGCAACAACTACTTGTGACCGCACATTTAGTACTTGTGGCACATTGCAAAACACGGAGAGATTTGGTGGATTTATAGGATTGAGTAGAAGTGGAATCAGATTTGTGGGATGATTTGATAGGCAAACCTTTTGAACATGGAGCAAATGGCCCTAGTTCCTTTGATTGTTATGGTTTGAGTAAAGAGATTTACAGACGATTAGGAAAAAACATTGAAGGTTTATTTGGTTATTTAGAAGATAATAATAGTATGGCAGAGAGCATGTCCAAGGGATTGAACAAATGGGGAGAAAGAATAGAGTATCCAGAACCATATTGTGTAGTTGCTTTCTATACACATCCTAGATATGTCACCCATATGGGAATTGTGTTGCCTAATTGTTTGGATTTTATTCATGTTTTAAAGAATAAATCTGTTGTTATTACTCCTTTGAGACACCCGTTATGGTCAAAAAAGATTGCGGGGTATTATAGATATGGCAAATGATTTAATCATTCAAGAAATACCGAATCCTTTTGATAGAATTACTTCGATTCAGAAGTTAGTGGAGTACCGTTCTTATATCACAATAAAAGATGTAATGGATGAATATCTTCCTTCTTGTGTAGATTTTTCTGTTTCTGTTAATCGAAGGGTTATTGATAAAGAGTTTTGGCATCTTCATTATTTGCTTCCGGGGGATGTATTAATAGTTGCTCCAAGAATATACGGAAGTAATGGCACTAGTGTAATGGGAGTTGTATTGCCTATTGTTTTTGGTATTGTAGGTGCAATAGTAGGTACTGTGTTCTTGGGGCCTGTTTTTGGTACTTATTTAGGGGCACAGGCTGGTGCAGCTTTGGGCGCAGCATTAGGAGGAATAGCAGGATCATATATAGGCTCTGCTATTGTTAATGCATTTGGGTGGGGTCCAGGGGCTCCTAGTGTTCCTCAAATAAGTATGCCTAAGCCTGATCTTACGTTCGATCCCCCTGCTTTTGCAGGTATTGGAGGAATGGGGGGAGGAGAAGATTGGGGAAGTAGTCAGAATTATACGTGGGAAAAATTTTCTGCTCAATCTCAAGGTATTACTGTTCCTATAGTTTATGGCCAAATAAGAACTTCTGGTAATGTCATTGCTGGTGAAACTTTTGATGACGGGAGTAAAAGTTGGCTTTACCTTTTGTTTTCACTTGGTTTAGGAATGATTCATGATGTTCGGGGCATCATGATAAATGAAAAGTCAGCAAGTTTATATTCAAGTGTAGAAACGGAATATAGAAACGGGTTGATCAGTCAAAGCACTTCTTCCTATTTTACACAAACAAAAGCTCCTCATGATGTAGGTGTTCGACTTGTTCAAAATGTGGCTACAATTTATGAAACGGTTAATGATGATTGGGATGAATTAGAATTAGAGTTTTATTTTCCGGGCGGATTATTTTCAGTTGATCCGGAGACGGGGGAAAAAGGTGGTTCTCATGTTGAATTAACATTTCATGTTTATAATGTAACAAATCCTCAACCTGCGCCTAATGATTGGGCATGGGTAAATTCCCCACAATTTATTGATTCAGATGAATCAAAAGGATTTTTTAGACGTTATGTTTTAGACTTCGGGGCTTATAGACAAAAAAGACCCTCAGGATCAGATGATAATTATGATTATTTGCCTTTTGGTAAAGGGCGGTACCAAATTTCAGTAACAAGAACCACTGCAAATAGACAAGATACTTCGTTGTATGCTACAGATGATTGTATATTCAATCAGGTGAATGAGGTTTATTATAACAAGTTTACTTATCCTAGACATGCTCTGTGTGCCATAAAAGCGTTAGCTACTAATGAAATATCAGGAACAGTAAATTGTTCTTTTCTTGTAAGAGGGAAATACATTTGGGGATATTATCAGGGATATTGGTATTATCAATACAGTACTACTCCTGCATGGGTAGCTTATGACATATTGACTCAACCAGTATCTAAAGATTCTTGTTATTATGATTTATCAAACGGTAGATTAGGTCCATTGACTTATGCCCAGTATCTTGCATATGTAGAAAGATTTGATGGAGTAAATCCAAGTTATGTCGATTATGCTGCATTTTATGAGTGGGCACAATATTGTGATGAATTAGTTCCTACGTATCCAGGATCTTCTTCCACAGAAAAAAGATTTGTATTTAATGGTGTAATTGATTCTGGTTCAAGCTTATGGGATATTTTTGTAAAGGTGTGTCGATCTTTTAGAGCAATGCCTGTATTGAGAGGTTATAAATATTCTATAGTTGTAGATAAACCTGGAACTGCTGTTGCTTTGTTTACCGTAGGTAATATTGAAAAAGATTCTTTTAAAGAAGTTTTTACGTCTTATGAAGATCGTTGTAATGAATATCAAATTGAATTTTTGAATGAAGAAAACAATTATGAAAGAGAAGGTATTACAGTTGTTGATCCTGATTGGAATAGCGTTTCAAATGTAGAGTCTATGCAATTAATAGGAACTACTACATATTCTCAGGCATGGAGAATTGGTAGGGCTAGAATTGCTCATAATAGATATATCAGTAGGACAATTGAATTCGATTGTGATGTAGACGCAATTAATTGTGCTGTTGGTGATATTATAAAAGTTCAGCATGACGTTCCTACTTGGGGGGAAGGTGGAAGAATTGTTTCGGCTACTGCTAATACAGTTACTTTGGATAAAGAAGTCACACTATCAGCAGGAACTACTTATGTAATTACCCTTCGACTTCATGATGATACGATTGTAACAAAAACAATTGTTGATGGAGCAGGTAGTTACACCACTTTAAATATTACCCCTGTTTTCTCATCTATTCCTGAAGGAACGACAAATGGTAATCCGGAGCCTTATGCTTTCGGAGCATCTGCAATTGAAACTAAAGAATTCAGAATACTTGCTATAACTAGAAGCCAGGATACAAAATTTAGTTTGACTTGTGTGGAGTACATTGCAGGTGTTTATGTTACGGATTCTACAAGTCCTGATATAAGAAATATAACCTATACTTCTTTAGATTTATTTCCTGCCGTAACTAATCTAGTTTTGGATGAGATTTTAGTAAAAGCACAAGATGGTTCTTTAGATGATTGTATAGATTTGGCTTATGATAAACCAAATAGTTCTGTATATGCTCATGCAAATATATATTTGGGTTGGTATAAAGATTCTATAACCAATGGTTCACAATCAGCAGCAGGTGATTATACCGATTATGAATGGTATTATTGGGATAAAGATAGTAGTGGTAAACGGCGAGTTAATAGATTACAAGTAGGAGTTCATTACGGTATAGGAATTAGGACTGTTAATGTTGCCGGACAAGAAGCTGGTCCGTCTGAAATGGTTTATGATTCTCTAATTACACTTGGTAAGGCTGATCCTCCTTCCAATGTTACAAATTTCAAGGCTTATCAGAATTTAACCATTGTTACTTTTTCTTGGGATCATATTGAAGATGGTGACCTTTGGGGATATGAAATAAGACAAGGTGTCACTTATGAAAATTCAATAGAAATAATTGATATTCAATCAGCTAATCGTTATGATTGGCCTATTCCACTTAATGGAACATATCGTTTTTGGATTAAAGCAATTGACACATCCGGTAATTATTCTTCAACCCCATCTAGTCTTGATATTACTGTAACGGGTGTTGATGATATGTTGAATTTTGTCTATGATGCAGATATTATTGCAGATGCAGGAGCAGGGGGACCTTCAGGAGAAGCTTATCATTATGTTTGGACTAGTGGTGAGTATTATCAATGGTATGTTTCTGGAGAAGCAGGATCTGGAACATCCCCTAGTTGGTCTGGGGAGTTTATAAGCAATCCTGATTTTCTAGCCTATTACCAATCTGATTTTATTCAGATTGCTGATGTGTCTTTATCATCTACTATTCGTTTACAAGAAACCACAGATATTGAAGCTGTTGGTGCTACAGATCAGACTTTTCCAGATAGAACGGATCAGACATATCCGTATGATACAGATCAACATATAACAACAATTACTCCTACTTATTTATATTATCAAGTGAGTACTGATGGGACAACATCTGGTGAGTTTACAAGATATTTAGGGCCTGTTAGAGAAAGTTTAAAATATATTCGAATAAGAGAGGTTGCTGTAGCAGATAATTATAATACCCAAGTCCAATTAACAAATCTTCGTGTTGCTGTAGACATGGATGATATTGATTTTGATATTAAAGGGTTATCTGTTTCGGCAGCAGGAACTACAGTTACTTATTCTACATATGGTTATGACTTGTACATTGTTCCATTGATCCAAGCGACCACAAGTTATAGATCAGGATCTATGACAGCCATATCACTTGTGCCTGTTGTTTATGAAATAACTGCTGATGATTTTAAAATAAAATTGGTTGACATAGCTGGTCAAGGTCGAGACGGTTATGCTAATATTAATGTCCACGGGTATTAAGGAGGAGGAAGTATGGCACAGACTTTTGATATAAACGAACCGACTACAGATTCACCATTTGGAACTTTACATGAAAGATTAAGAAACAATTTTACTGCTTTGGTTTCTTCTCATAGTGGTACAGCATTTCCATCTTCTCCGGTTGCAGGTCAGTTATGTTGGAGAACTGATTTACTCAAGCTTTATGTTTATAATACGGATGCTACTTGGGATGAAATTGCTATTGATAGTATAGGTATCGGTCAAGAAGTTGTTGAAGCCAGAGGACAACACACTACTCTCGATAATAGGCTTGACATTGCTTTGAATGAAGATGGTACTCTACGAGCGGCCACAAGTCTAAGTCCTTCCCAATGGTATAATTGGTCAGGTGAACATAATCCGTTTTCTTATTTAAGTACTTCATCTTTTGAAGTCTCTGGTGAAGATGCTACAGCTATTTATCGTGCAAACAGAAGGCTTAAAATAAATAGAACTGCTGGTACTTATTACACATCGGTAGCTTCTTCATCGTATGCAAGTGGAGATACTACGGTTGTTACTAGAGATGCTGTGGTAAATACTGATATTGAAACGGTTGAACATTCAATAGTTGCTCCTGTTCGAGCAAGTTATGGTGATGGTGCTGTTTCATTTGAAATGGTTGCAAATTTACAATCATCTTCAGGCGGGGGTACTTTAAATCCAGGAGATTCTGTTATATTTGCTAATGGCACAGGTACTACTACACTTCGGGCTATTACTGATTATGGGTCTGGTCGTCCTATATTTTTAGTAAATATTCATGCTACGCAATCACATACTTTTGCCGCTTACTCTGGGCAAACTATTAATGGTGCAGCTTCAATTACAGTATTAGCTGGTCAGTCTGTAATAATTGTAAATAACGGAACTGCTTGGTATCGGTTAGATGTGCCTGTTAGTTTGGTAACGGCTACTTGGACTAATATAAGTAGTTTTGGGACAAATTGGGCAAATTTTGATGTTTTTACTTCTTCATGTTTTAAAGATCCTTTTGGATTAGTGCATTTAAAAGGGGCAATAATTTCTACTGGTACAAGTAATACAATCGCAACTTTGCCAGCAAGTCATTTTCCTGCACAGGCCGTAATAGCTAATTGTTTTTGGGATGAAAGTGCAAGTGCTTATTCTCATATTTATATAGATACGTCGGGAGTTATTAAAAGATTACCAGATGTCGGAGGAATGGTTAGTTCTGGTGATACGGTGTTTTTAGATGTAATATCTCCGTTCAAAGCCGCATAAAGGATAACTTAAATGGCAGCACCAACTACAGGAGCAATGATAGCGGCTATATCAAGTGAATGGGCCGCTGTATCTACATCTAAATTATTTTGGGATGATGCTAATACAAGATTAGGTATTGGTGATGCTACTCCTAGTTATACTTTAGATGTCAATGGATCTATGGCAGCAAATTATTTACATTTGTATCAAGGAGTAATTGAGCTTAATGTATCACGATCAGGAGACAATGCAGGTTATATAGATATACGTGCAGATAACACTTATACGGATTATGGTCTTAGAATATACAAAGAAGGCGGGGCTAATGCTGCTGCTTACTTACAGATGCGAGGAACAGGGGGATTAAATATTCAATGTATAGAAGCTGGTGCTATTTGGTTTTATACTAATGGAGCAAATGTATGGTATTTTACTAATGGCGGACATTTAACACCTAATTTAAATAAGACTTATAATATAGGAAATGTTGATAAGAGAGTAAATACAATTTGTTATGCTACGGCTACAACTGGGACATCTCGTGTTGTAAAAGCTACCACTATTTGCCCAATATGTAACCAGCAGATGACAAAGGGAACAGGTAGTATGGTTGTTTGTGGGGAGGATGAAGATTATGAATTTTGCTTTTGTTTAACTTGCGGGATTGCTGGTATTGAAAAACAGAGACACCAATTTGATAAGGAAACTCTAAAACATAAAAAAGTCATGCCTCCAAAAGTTATATTCAAAGGTTTCCGTGTTCTTGAAAATGGAGGTATGTCAAGAAAAATTCATGTTGATTTTTGGTATGGTGATTCTATACAGGTTGAGAGACCAAGGGCTGAAAAAGACACTGGACCCATTGAATATGATACTGAATGGCCTCTGCATAATTCTACTATGTTTGGAGAAGAGGAATATGATAATTTTTTAAATATGACAGAAGCTGAACAGGAAGAGTATTTATATCAATTAGGGTTAAGAGAATGGTATGCTTTGGAAGAAGTTAAAATTATGAGAAATAAAACAGATAAAGACGAAAAGGTTGTACTTAAAGTAGTTGAGGACAAATTTAAAGAGACAGATTTACATTCAAAGTTTAAAACAATGGAAAAATATAATTCTGTAAAATAGGAGACTTTATGACTTTAGATAACGAACGTCAAAGAGAAGAACTGATTTCCTTATTAAAACTAGTACCTATTCAAGGAAATCTAAGCCAAGGAATTGATAAAATTGTAGATAGTATTCTTGCCTTAATTAAGACTATTGAAGGGGCTAAAATTGAAAAGGGGGAGTAAAACTCCCCCCTACCTTTACTGTTTTACAATATCCTTCAGTTCTTTTATATCATATACTTTCGTGTCATAAAGCATCCTTTCTAGTTTTATGGCTTCTTTAACTCGCCAATGAAAGATTTTATTTGAAATACTTGCTCCTACTAATGCTCCTAGTATAAATGTGATTACTAGCCAAAACGCTAATTTCTGAATTCGGTCATACCATTCTTTTATCATTATCCCTCCATTTTGTTCAATAGACGATTATACACGATAAGGGTTTGTTTTGCTTGCTTATTAGCCAATGAATTTCTACCTCCTTTATATAATGTCAAAGCAAGCTCCAAATCATTATTTGATAGTCGTAATTTTTCCTCAAGTATTCTTGCTCCATGCAGAATATCCAGATCAGCCCATTTTTTAGAAGCCCAAGGGGTTTGCATGAGACCAACATAACCTTTGTATGAAACAGCTTTATAATCGAAGGTGCTTTCAGTATAACAAAGGCTTGCTAGTAAATATGGAGAGATTTTAGTTTGTTGGCTGGCTATGTTTATTGCTTTGGAAAGATCGGAGATTTTTGATATGGGTGCTCCTAAGAATCGAAGTGCTTTTCTTATTGGATCTGTTTGGACATGTACTGTTGGAGAGATTGGGGAAATAATATTAAAAGTTAGATGAAGTTGAAACAATAATGGAATTGAAATGATAAAGATTAATACTGATTTCATAGTCATTTTAATCACATTGTCTTTCTAGGAATGTTTCATGAAGGTATTCTTTTACAGGATTACTAACATAATTTGTTCCAACATAACATGAAGCAATTCCATTAACGTCCGAGTCTAATTCAGATTTTACAATTTCATAACCGTATTCTTTGATAGCATTTCGTAATTTAATTCCAATCACACATTTTAGACACGGATGAAAGATACAGTCCATCTTTCGATATTTATGTAAATATCGAGCAACTTGTTGCCGTCTAACACAAGAGTAGATACTTATTACTCGGCAATATGGACAGAACAATGTGACTTTCCTCCTTTTTTTAAGATGTATTTACACGAATGTAATTCACTTTGTCACCTCCTTTTCAAAAAATAATTTCCAAACAGTTTATAATGAACATAGGAAAATGTCAAGGCTTTTCCCTGACTATATGAAATTCATGTTCCATATAACAATCACATGGAACAAGATAACCTACTGTACAATTATTATCCAAATAATCACAAGGAATCAAATCGTCCAATTTACAAGCACAATCAATTTCTTCGTTAAACAAACCATCAAATCCGTTTTCTTCTAAGAATTTTTGGACTATTTGATTTACCGTCATTAACCTCTCCTGTTATTTGAGTAACAATAGAATGTGATCCGTTGTGTTCTACTTTCCAAGCCTTATCAGCAATGTCTGTAAGTTTAGGTTGATGTGTTGTTATGATAAATTGGAGATTCATTCGCTGGCTAATTTCTCTAAGCATTGAACCGGCTCTATCAAGAAGTTCGTCCTGTCCAACAAACTTAAAGGGTTCATCCAACACCAAGGTATTGCTTGATCTTGGATTCTGTAGTGACCAGAGGACAATGCGTAAAGCAAAAGAGATGGTGTCAAGCATCCCTCCTCCAAGTTCATCTTTTGGGATAAAGGGTTCACTATCTTCTCCTTCTTGAATCCGAAGAAAACATTCACTCTTGTTCCGCTTCAGATCGAAATCTACTTTGAATTGAAATGGTCGATCAAATATAGATTTGATTGCCATAGTGACAAGTGATTCAACATAACTTGTAAATTTGGTTTGAGTAAGTTTGGAAACTTCTGCTAAAACAAATCTTGCTTTGATCAGATTGTTGTGTTTCTCCTGATCAGATTCAAGCTCTAATTCGATTTCAGCAAGCTCCTTTTGTAACAAGTATCTTTCAGCTTGCTTTTCTGTAATGTGAGAAAGGTATTTTTTTATCATAACAAATCTTCATACTTGGAATTTAATTCAGAAACCCTCCGCGAAATTTCTTCATCGACCACTTTCATTTCTTCGCTGATTTCTTGTAACAGTTCGTCAGCTTCTTCCATTGAGTTTACACCAAATTCCTTTTTCAACTCATCCTTAATAGACTGGAGTTTACTTTCATTGACAGCTATTTCCTTATCCAGATTAATGACAAGTCGTTGATACTTAGCCAAATCTTTTTCAATTTGTTCCAAATTCATATTAGAATCCTTTTTCTTTAGCCATAGCTTTCATGTCGTTTATATGATCGTCCAAATTGTCACAAGCATAATCTCCAACCAATTTAGATGTTTCATTGTAGACTTTTTCCAAATCATCTTTGTCATCTAATTCAACAGTTAAAGAAACCAGTCCTTCAAACGTGTTATAATTTTTAGAAAACTTGGCACTTCGGCTTACTGTCAATGTTCTAGGTTTCATTTAGTCCACCTCCCTTTCTTATCTCTTGGAACGTCTTTCATTATTTCAGCCATCTCTTTTCTAATTTCTTCTGTCCATTCAGGCTGTTTACTATAAAAAATAGGAAGAGTAGAATTTGTAAAGTTAAATCTAATATCTTGTGGCAAAGCAAATTTAATGGAGTTAAGAAGACCTTGTTTTACTTCCCAAACAAAAGCTGATCCGTCTATATCCAAAGTAGTATAATAGTTAGGCGCTTCATCCCAAGCACTATCATTTTTTTCAACCACTTGACCGAGGGGTTTATGTTTAGCCCCTACTATTTGACATGTTACAGATTGGTACAATTCTTTTCTTGTAGGAATACGATTACCATTTTCATCATACTCAAATTCAACAAAAGCATCCACATATACAAAATCCCCAATTTTGTATAGATATTTGGCAAGCTTTTCGTATTTATTCACCCATCACCTCCGAAATCAGATCAATGACTTTTTGATCTATTTTATTGGTTGATAAATATTCCTGCAGATTGTCTTTGAAATTAAATGTTATAGTGTGATCGGATGAAACATTTCGAATGAAATCATCTAACATACTTTCGGTTTCTTTCTTTCGTTCCAAATGTTGTCGTGTTAATACTTTATCTGCTGGTTCGTGAGGAATAGTTATAAAATTGCCAGATCCTTTTTCCGTATCATAAATCATGAATTTAGGAATATAATCCATGTTATATTCTGTAGCTTCTAATCGAAGTAGAGGCCCAGGATTAGCTATCCACCTACCTTTTTGTTGAATGTAAAATCTTCGGTGAATGTCTCCACATACGATGATGTCCCATTCTTTGTGGATGCGTAGAAAGGTTTCAGCGTTACTGAATTCGTGCCCCGGAAATAAGGGTGTGTCTGAAAGATTTTTATGTATGATGAGAACATTAAAACCGCTTGTTAGAAATGGTTCTGGTAATTCTTGCCCCCAAGAACAGCCATAAACAAACAGTCCTTCTTCTAATTCTAAGGGTTTATTTGAAAGTTCATTTACAAGTCCAGTTGAAATGAGAACACCAAGAGAAGTAGAATATCTATCCTTACTGTAAAGATATTGATCATGCTGACCGAATATTGTGTAAATAGGAGTATTATTTTTTTCCAAAAGTTTTATAACTGATGAAAGAGTTTTCCAATCTCTAGGTCTATCAAAGAAGTCTCCCGTAATAAAAATAGATGCACCTTCTTTTTTAGCATAGTCAAGAATGGATGAAAGCTTGCGATACCAAGTATCTTCAATATTGTCAAGTCTTGCTATTGGATTTGCATTTGTAAGGTGGAGGTCGCTAAGGAATATCAATTTCATATCGTTTCCTCAATTTAGTTACCACGTGACTTGTATCAGTTATTTGGGATTTACAAATTGGACAGATTTTTAGTTTGGCCAATTCTTCTGTGTAGAGAGAGATCAAATCTAATATGTTTTGATGGATTCTATGTTTTTCAATTTTCTTTTCTTTCACCTTATAATCATAATGGTCATAATCTTCTCTACCCTTTGCCAGTTTAAAAATAGTTTCTCTTAACTTAGATGGTTTTTCAAGATCAATACTTTTTAAATCGTACAAAATGTTTTCTGATAATTGGTAGTCATAGATTATGTCATAATTGAGGTTTTTAAATTGGATATAAAGATCATAAAGTTTTTGGTGTCGTTTCGATTTTTCAATCAGTTCATTTAAAGCCTTTAAATCTCTGATAAGCTTTTTCCGTTGTATTCTTTGGAAAACAATTTCATGAGTAAGTTTTTCTGCTATAGGAATATACTGTGAAAGAATAAGATGCTGGACATGTGATTTTTCTTTTAGTTCAATCAGTCTTTGAATTTCTTCGACTTCGATTGTCATTTTATCGAGATAAGACAGACTTTCTAATCGTGAAAATAATGATTCTTTACGTTCGGTTTTCGTCTCCAATTTAGTTTTAGTAGTGTTGATGCTACTAGTCAATTTGGAGACGTATTCATCAACTTTTTCAATGTTTAAAATCCTATTAAATGTTCGAGCTACTTCCCCTGGACTACTTGTAATTAAGAAATGTTCATCCAACTGATTCTGAACATTGAGGTCAGACAAGGCAAGTTCTGATAGCACCAGATCAGGAACATTAGAGCCACTAGAATATTTACTATCAGCCAGATAATGATAGGTTTTTCCACTTGAAGTTTTAACTCCTTTCACATTATCAATGACTACTTCACATTCCTTTTCTCCATGAGATATAAAACGAGTACCAAGAGGGCGATTTGTATTCAACCATTCAATAGCACGAAAGATAGCAGTTTTGCCAGAAGAAGATTGTCCTACAATGACATTTACGTTTGGATGTAAATGTAATTCTGTATTCTTATGGCTTTGGAAGTTTTTAATTTTGATGTTTTTCATAAATTTCTTTCACTATTTCCGGAGACACTATTTCAAGAAATTCATTGAATGGAACGATAAATAATCGACTTACTTCTGGGAATTTTTTCATGTCTACTATTACTGATTGAAAATCCATAAACTCAATATAATCGGAGAAACGGTCCATCATTTTATAATTGAAAGCAATACATTTGGATCGACCGTTTCTCCGAAATATCAAAAGGGGGATTCGATTTGATTCTTCGGAATCAGATGAAGATTGTTCCCAAAATTTTCTTAGAATGGGATAGTTTTGTCTGGAGTCAATAAAATCGAGAACGTCCCATTTACTTTTAGTGGAGTACCCAGTTTTACATTCGATGTTGAACAAGTCAATGAAAGGCTTTCCAATGTCATCGGAAAACGAAATGTCACCGAATTCAAAAGCTGTATCTCGACCTCTTTTCCTTCTAGAAGTTGCCTTACCCCCGCTTCCAGCAGTTCTCCTAAAAACATCGTCCCTTTCGCCTTCGGTCCACCACTTCGACAACTCTTTACAGACTTCGTTTTCAAAGCTCCCCCCTTTTGCCATTATCTCACCTTCTTCTTTCGTTGCACTTTTAAAGCCTCTTGAATAGTTTCCCAAAGATCAATGACTTTATTTTTTAATTCCTTCTCAAGACCATTCGTTTCAATATGACGAATGGCGTGCTCCATAGATTGAAATTCCTTCGTGATGGCATCATACTTTGTATTTTTGGTTACATCTTTTATATATTGAAGATTGGCACGAATATCATCAATACCATATCCAAATACAACACAAATGGGTGCTTCACGATAAGGTTCATCTACGGAACTTTTAACAATTTTACAAAGACTATTGATTCCTATTACTTTTTCAGCTTCATGAGTCTTACCACCAATAGTTACGTTTGTCTTTTTAATGATCTTTG
>CAZLJI010000003.1:0-44014 GCA_964559565.1 uncultured Ignavibacteriaceae bacterium
CCAACTCCCACCTGCGTTAGAGCAGATATAGCGGTGTTAATAGCCAGCAAAATCTCCAGATCAAAACTTTCATCCTCGATTTCTATACCAAGAGCAAGTTTAGTGGTATATAGTATACTTTCCATAAAATCTCCTAAGTTTCACTGCGCCACGGAACGGTGTCCCAAGGTTTTCTTACTATTGGTTTTTTATTTATTATATACCTCATATTTCCGTAATGTATAGCCTGATGGGTATCTGGTGAGACACAAACTAAGTTTTCTGGATTGTAGAGCGATTCTCGTGAATGTATAAGATCACCGGGATTTATTGGATTCAAATGATGAATAATAATTCTTCCTAAAATAGCCGCATCACGGAAAGCCATATCACAACTATTATCCCGAACTATTATTTCGTCCCTAAGATTCCTCCACCATTCAGATTTATAAAGTTTCTGATTTAAATATCTATCAAACCCGAACGTTTCTACTCCAACAACTCCGCCAAGGATTAAATATTTAAATCTTTCTTCAAAAGAACCAAGTTTAATAAGATCGGAATAAGTTTTAGTCATCATCCAAACTTTCCTCCTCAACAGAACCACTATACTTACGCATAGCAGATAAAGCCTGACGATACAATTCTTCAGTCTTTTCTGATGAAGCTATAGCAGCTGTTCTTGCTTGTAATAGAGCATTCTCATGTCTTAGTTTTTCTTTTTCAAGCTCAGCCATAGTGGTTCCTAACTTCAAATAATGAAGTATAAGCATGGACGACGCAGAACCGTCTTTAATCTTTTTTTCTGCAAGATCAACAGCGTTAGAAATTAATTGTTTTTCTCTAAGTTCTAGTGAAGTCGCTGGCTGCTGCCTTCTCTTTGGTTTGTCCATGCACACCTCCTTTATTCGTAATGGAAAACCTCTGGAAAGAGTGGACGATTAGCCATAACGAGACGAGCAAGTATTTCAGTTTCTGAAAGAACGTCCATATCAAGAACAAGCTTCTTATTAAACCGTGGAACCTCGTTCATAAAAGGCCACATATCAGTTTTCATAAGAGCATCATAAGACCAATAAGAAACTCCAAGAATGTTTCTTTCTTCTTTCAAATTGGAAACCGCTTGACCGAATTTAACAAAGGCGTTAGTGTTGATTGTTCCTCCATCGCCCGTATACGCACGGCCAATAGGAATCATTGGAACATTTCCAATCGTATCCCAAACTCGCAAACTCTTATTAAGATACTCGATTGCATAATCTGCGTATTCCCCATCCCAATACATCATAGGCATAAGAACTTCTACAGTTTCAAAAAACGCTTTTGCTACTCGAACTGGGTGCCACTCATAATTAAGTTTATCTGGGTTTTTCGGAAGAGCCCACCAGCATAATGCTTGCTGAATATCTGGATGAGCTGCTTTAAAACCAAGAGTAATTCTGCGAGCATTCGCCTCGGCCCCAACTGCTGAATCGAACCTTGCTTCTGCATCCCAAATATAACCATCAGGACGCCACTTAGATGCCTGAGCAATTGCTTGATTCGTTTCTCCAACGGGATCTATTCCATATAAAAAATGCCAAAGATAGATTTTCAATTGTTGCTTTCGTAAAGCTTCAATTAATTCAAGTTTAATATTTTCACCCCAAAAAGGAAATGCCAAACTATTCGGTTTAAATGCAGCATTCCCATTTGCGCATTTAAGACAAACAGATTCGAAACCCATATTAACAAGGCCCTTTGCAAATTCTTCTGGATTTCCTTTAAATACACCAGGAACATTCCAACTGAAAATACTTTTTCCGTCAATCATACTTTACTCCTTTCGAATTTCTCCAAGCACTTAAAGAAGAGACATGCTGAAACTACCAATAAAAGTATAACTATGAAAGGAGAAAAGAAGTCATACAGAGCAGCACATCTCTTCTTTAAGTGCTTGGAGAATTATATGAGAATTATATAAATTTAACTACACTAAAAATCTAGTAGTAATTGCTGCATCAACATCAGTTTTGAGGGACAATAATGTTGGTACATAAGAACTGGGAAGTTGAAAGTCATAAACAGTTGGAGCTTCAGGCATCGTGATCCAAAAAGTTGCAACCTTCGTTTCCCATTCCTTTCCAGTAGCATCACAAAAAGAGAAACTAACCTTAACAGATTGTGATTCGTAATCAATTAAAACCTTTTCAATCTTAACGTCAGTAATATTAATTATAATCGGCATGTCAAACTCCTTTAATAGGATAATGAAATTTTAGCACCAGACACTTGAACGGAACCCGTAAATGTGTCAGCTGCGTTTAGACTGTCTCTATAAATTCTGACTGCTAGGTGCTCGCCTTCAGTCACAGACGATAAAGATATTCCATAAAATCCAGTAGCCACTACTCTATTAATTACACCTGGTGGTACTGGATTACTTACCCCAGAATATGATGGAGTAGATCCCTCTAAATCAAGTCCACCTTTTACTCTTCGAATATTATAACCAAAATAAATGTTTCCAGTATTTGTCGAAGATGGACTCCAGGTAAGATACATAGAAACCGTTCTACCTCCCCAACCCTTTGGCAAGGCGATTGACCAATCCATCACACCTACTCCACTATTTGGAAGTAAAACGCAATATTGATATCCAACAGATGGCGGACCAATTGTTGCGGTGCCACTTGCTAGGTGCGCTGTTAATGGAGGAAGATCTATGTTTGCTTGGTATGCTGGAAGTATCAAGCCGACATCGTTTTTAACCACTAAAAGACCGTTTGTATCAACGTATAACACAGAATTCCCTATTGTGGGAGTATCAGGAGCTGCTCGCTCCGATAAAGTAATAGGATCCACAAGTTTTGAATCGATTAAATCGACGTAATGGCTGTAACGTGGAACTTTTCCATTTAAAAAGTAGGTTTTAAGTGTAGAATCGTCTACTTTTGTCATCCTTTCCTCCTTTCTTGAAAAACTTTCTATAAGGTTTTTCCGAAAAGTCTCCTATTTTTCTCCCCCCGGGGAAAAATGAAGGAGCGCCGCGACCGAATAGGGGGGGGGTATTTTTAAGAGACCCCCCCCAGGTCCCTTAAAAATTTAAAAATCATTTAAACCTTCTTTATTTTAGATTGGTAGTGATCAGGCTTAACTTTTCTATAAACAGCATTTGGACTAATCCTAACAATTTGATTTATTAGTTCCTCTATATCAACATCTTCTTCCTCATCAAGATCTCCCATGGACAGGGAGGCGAGGCGTGCTAAAAAGCCACATGTACAATAGGCTTGACCTTCATCAAAGGCATACCATTCATCCCAGTTAAGAAATGGATTCCAAGGATTATCATAAGTAGTTATCCATACAGATAGGGGTTTGTTTTCTTCTGTCATTATTTCCTCCTAACCTGCATCTATAGCATCCATTAAAGTACTTATTGGATACCCTAGAATCCTGGCTATTTCTGCCTGAGTATGCCCTGCATTTAACATAGCCCGGGCTCTTAAAAGCTTAGCTGGACTAATGCCCGTTCTATATCTTGGTACAGCCCTTTGCCTTAGTGTTTTTGTATCTGTATTTCGTAAAATGTTCATTAAAATGTTATGAGATACAGCACCCGCTTGAATAGCCTCCCATTGTCGATCTGAGATGGGGATTGATTTTTTCTGTGCATGGGCTCGATGTCTTCCTTCAATGATGGCCTGGCCTCTCATCTTTTTTGCTTCAGCTTTTGACATGAGGGGCCCTTCTTTATACCGGGTGGCGATATTTTTTCGGGCTATCAATAATGCTTGTCTCTCTCTTGGTTTATTCTCATATACATCTGTTAATGCTGCTTTTAATTCAGCTACTTCACGAGAATAGGTCTTTCTAGCACTAGGAGAATACTCCAGATTTGGAGTATTTGCTAATGAAACCCTAGCTCTATTACCAAGTTCTTTTAACCCATTAGCATGATCTGCATATATGTTCTCTATTCTAGTTCCAGATGATAATTCTCTAGCATCTTCTCTTTCTGCCATCTTGGTAGAAATAGTAGTTCTAGGAACTCTAATACCATCTTTATTAACATATGTCTGCCCGGTCGGCTCATATAATTTCTTTCCTGTTACTGGGTCAAACATAACTCTTCTAGATTTTCCAGTTTCAGGATTTACAATCACTATACCTTCTCTTCTATGAGGAACACGTTCCTCAGAAGAAGCTCTAGAAACAATTGTAGCAGCACCTCTTCTTGCACCACCTTGATATCTTTTCTTTAAATCAGCAATCCCATTATCCGAATAACTTTGGGGCCAATTGATATCATGCTTTTTGCAGTCGATAATAACCATAGAGTGCCTTACGGCTCTAGCTATTTCGCTGCTACTAGCGCCCATAATGGTCATATCAGTTATAAGATTGCTAACATCCCCCATCTTTAAATTACTGGCACCCTCACTTAATCTTGGAAGACCTGGAGGAGCGGGATATGCTGTTTTTGGATCAAAATCAACAATAGATTTTATTGGAGATGAAGTTCTTATATGTTTATCATCGTTTGGTATAACAATGACAGTATCACCATCAAAATCCGCCCCCGATAACCTTTTCGCAACATCGGGATGAACTCCAACCATATCTCTTGCACTTCTTTTGTAAACAGCAACACCCTCTGGCACATTATTATTTACTATAAGCTGAGGTATTTCAAAAGTGCCACCGTGAGGGTGACGTATAAGTACAACAGATTCGCCATTATTAAAATTTGGAGCAAAAACTTGATCGGGTTTAATACTCGTTAAAGGGAGTAAAACTTGGTTAGCTTGACGAGGAAGAGCGGCGGCTTTTAAATCTACTGCTTCTTTATCACATGTTTTTGCAAAGTCTTCAAGTAAAAATTTCTTTAAAGCTGGATTAGTTAAATTCATAATTTCATCATAATCATCCAGCTTCTCTTGAAGTGCTAAACCAAGTTGTCTTTTTGCTAAGTCTGGTGACTGCTTCGACATTATTTGAGATGATATTGTTTTAGACCATCTACTCCATGCACCTTCTTCTCCAGATTCAGGTTTATTCGGATGTCCAACTCGATTCAATGGAGAAAGTCTTTCAACTCCATTAGAATCTTTATAATGAACTTGACGAATTGTAGTTTTAAAAGGATTTTCTTCTCCATGAACAGGTTTGAACACGTCATCTTTAGAACTTCCAGCTGGTTTATTTGAATTATAAACAATATCAACTCCTTCTGGAAGAGGACCGTAGGCATATATAGCCATCCCCTTCATATAATGTGTTCCATCCACTAGTACTCTAACTTGAGCATAGCGTTTTCCTTCAAGAGTCAAGTCTTGAACACCAGGTCGAAGCTCTATAACTCCATCTTTCAAGGCACCTTCGCTACCATATCTCACCATGATTCTTTTTGAATCAACAGACGTTGGGGGTTCTATCCCTCTAAAAGTTCTC
Organism: uncultured Ignavibacteriaceae bacterium; assembly: GCA_964559565.1. GTDB lineage: Bacteria > Bacteroidota > Ignavibacteria > Ignavibacteriales > Ignavibacteriaceae > IGN2. The sequence continues at coordinate 5,416 of CAZLJI010000003.1, forward strand.
CCTCCATCTTGAGTATAAGCCCTAACAAGGTCTATATCATACTTATGTTCAAAAACCTCTTCTTTCGTAGTTCCCGGTTGTGCAATTACTTTATATATTGTATAAAGATCGTTCCCAACTTGGCGAACTCTAACTTCCGGGAAAACTGGATATCCATGATCTTCTAATGCGGATACCGCAGCATCCAGCTTGGTCCTAGTAATTCCAAGTTGAGCTGCCGTCCCAAGACCAACATCTATGTAATTTCGTTCATCAACAGCTTGCTTGATTGTATTAACTGTGTTAACAAAAATCATATTTCTTTCTTTTTCGCCGGGTGCTAATAAAGATCTAATATAAGATTCGTTGTATCCCATCCGTTCAGCAATTGCTGTCTTTGACCATCCTCTAGCAAAGAGACGCTCAGCCATAGCTATATCGGCATACTTTATAGCGACCTTAGTATCCGTCATACGATCTCTAAGTTTCTTTAATGAAATATTTAAACTTTTTGCTATATCCGCATCAGAAACGCCCTTTGCTCTGAGTTCTAAAATGTGTTCCCGAAAAGTCTTTAGTCCTTGATAATATTTCATTCCACTACCCCATGGGTAGCGACCAGACCTTCGAAGAATCCCATAATGCTTTATCTCAGTCATAGCTTTACTCCTCAGCTTTAACCTCATTTATAAAACTATCAAACAGAATTATTTTTCTCATTATTTCCTTAATTATCTCTGGTTCTGGAAGATGTTCTAATATTTCATCACTCTGATAGATCCGTAATGAAAAAGTAATTTCTGATGGTTCTATTCCATATTCTAAACAAAAGAATGCAGCATAAACTTCAAGCTGATGTACAGATGTCCTAGTTTCTCCAGTTTTAAGATCATGTATCCTTAATCTATTTCTGGAAAAACTTAAGGCATCTGCAGTTCCGTATGCATTTGGAGAATAAAACAAAACTAATTCAGGAGTCATTCTATAACCGATTGCGTCGTTTACAAATCGGTTTAATGACTTATGACTTTTCGGCAATTGAATGCGTAATCGAATTAATTCAGCAGCAATCGCATGCAATTCAATTCCTTTTTGAATTGCCTGAAATCTTCGATAGGTTTCTATTAATTTTTCATCCCCATAATTAATCCAATGATATTTAGATCCTGAGAGAAAGGCGTGACTACCATGTAATATGGAATGATCGTTGAATTTCATCTATTATTTCCTCCATATTATCCAACCAAACAAAAGCCCCATAAGACATCTTTTTGGCGAGTTCTATATAATATCTTTGATTAGGCTGTTCTGGAGAATCTTCAAACTGCTTAACCTCCAGCCATGCCCACCGATCTCCATAAAACAAAGTTAAATCTGGAATTCCCTGCAAATACTGTGAGTCATTTTTAAGAACAATACAACCAGGAAATACTCGCTTAAGACGAGATATTAATCTAGTTTGAATGGCTGCTTCTGTTAACATATATGTCCTTTCTAAGAAAACAAAAGAAGGAATAAAATTTTCACTTTATTCCTTCTATAATAGGGTATGTTTTTTCCACGAATCGGAAAACGAACCTTCATTAAAATCTCTTTTATTAGAAAGAGCTTTTCTTATTTCCGAATCTATAAATGTATTGGATAATACTTTATAGTAATATAAAGTATTAAAAGGCGTATTAACTCTATCTATACGACCAGCTGCTTGAGACATTAGCCTATAAGAATAATTTAAAGAATAAAAAGCCACAGCATTAGTTTGAATGCAGTTCCAACCTTCGGCTCCTGAGATATATTGAACCAAATAAACCCATTTTTTTTCATCTGGTATTTCTTCATGCTTGTGACCATTGTACTCCGCAGTTGGATAATTAAATTTTAGTTCTCGCAAAATCTCCAACTCATAATTAAAATTGTAAAAAACAATCAAGCGCTTATGTCTTACTAGTATCTTTCTAATTTCAGATAATCTGCTTGGGTGCGAATTCACAACTTTTCTCATAAGAAAGAAATATGCGGACACATCTTTTATAGGCTTGTTCGCATACGGGTCCCACCGTTTTTTCATTACAATGTTTAACTGATCTGAATCGTACTCAGCATATACATTCTTGTAAACCGTTTCTATTTTAGGCTTTCCTCTCATATGAACAAGAATAGAATTTCTATGTTTTAACAAAACTCCTTCATCGACAAATCTATCAATCTTAGGAAATTTTGTATAAGCATTATACACAACATGCTTTCTTATAAATTCTGTTCTTGTTTTATAAAAACCATTAGCCATAAACACCGGTATATAATCAAGCCATGTATCACCAGGAGTTGCTGTTAATAAAATCCATTCGTTCTCTTTTGCAATCTTTAAAAAACTTTTAACCCACGATCCTGAGCCGATAACACGTTGCTCATCAAAAATAAAAAAAGCATGTTTTATTCCAATATATTTCTTTATATTATTCCAAGAATCAACCACAAGCGATTCCCCATAAAGAAATTTAAATCTTTGAAATTCTTCATTCCAATCGTTTGTGTCTCTCTTTTTAGCAGTTGTGATGACATACAACGGAAGAGTTCTATGATTCTCATAATAGTATGCTATAGCCGTGCGACTTTTCCCAGAACCGACCCCACCATATAAGATGGAGCCGGTTCTAAGCTTGTCAACTGCTATTCTTTGATAGGGATATAATTCGCTAGCTCCATTAAAAGTCGGAATCATCGTCATCATCTTCTAATGACGTTGACGCACTATCTGGAATGTTAGAATATTTCTCAGCAAAACTATCAGTTTCAATAGTAATATAAAGAGATTTAAGATAAGCGGTCGTTCCACTTCCTGTTGGTGTTTCCCAATTATATGGAGAAACAACAACATTAGCTTCTTTAATGTCTGCCCAATCGAGAATGCCAACAGTAGACGCATCAAGATAGGTCTTACGTCCTCCAGAAACTAAAACAATTCTCGGGGGGACCTTATCAAAGCGAACTTTTATTTTTAAATATGCTTGAGGATGATCCTCAGGATCCCTTGGCTTTAGCCATTTAATATTCCACCCATCATTTTTTAACTTTTCCGCAACTGGAGTATCCAATAGAACACAAAAGTTTCTTAATCCAGCAGCATTAAACTTGACTTCTTTTCCAGAAAAATTCCTAAAAACAAGACTTGCATTCGCAATTTCAAGATTAGCGGTGATAGTCATTCTTACTCCTTTCAAGAATCAGATCTAAAAGTTTGAAAGTCTACATACTGAGACAGTATGTAGATTGCATCATCAACCAACTTTCTAAAATAATTCAAATCGATATCCTTCTCCTTTCCCAAAGCCTTAACGACTTCGGCTTCTAACCAACGATAACCTTTAGTTCCTGCTGCAAAGTGGTAATTATCTCCATACTTACGCATTAATAAACCCCCGCCAGATCCTTCTTTCATTGGACAAAAAGATCCTGCTTTTCCAATAAAGACATAATTATGTTCTCCTTCGTTTAAACCTTCATTCATATCTAAGTAAAGAGCAGTTGTAACCGTCTTTGTTTCACAGAGATCAGAAAAATATATGCCTTCTTGAGAAAACAATTCTTTATAAACATAAGGATGAGCAAACTGAGCTCCAACAGCAATCCATCTATCAGTCTCATCAAGAGCGATATAAACTGCATCATTGATAAGACAAAATCTTTTATACTGGGATTCAAGCTCAAACTCATATCCATATTTTCTTCCAAATTCCATTACAAAATCGATATCTTCTATAGTTGGATTTACCAATTTAACAGAATCCGTTTTTACATGAACTAGGTTAATCCCTCTTTCTTCTAAAGCATGCTTAAGTTCTACCATAAACAAACTACCACGTTTAGCTACGATATTATCAACATTTCTTGAATCCCTAAACTTATTGTCAAAACTAGCAGAAGTTAACCCGTAGACAATATTAATTGCTATCTTTAACGCATAGGCTAAAGCACTAGCTTCTTCCTTTGATCCTAAAAATTTAGAAAGGGCTCCTCCAAAATAAGTAGAAGCTTTTTCAAAATCCTTTCTTTTAATAGCCAATCTTGCTTCAAGAAGCTCTTTATATTTGTTTGTAAATGGACCAAAATAATTAAGTTTAATGAGGGATGTTGGGTGCATACTCGCAATGTCTAAGAGTGCCACATTTTCATAATAACCAGGAACAGCAAATACATAACCCCCTTCTCCAGGTTCTTCTCCACGGTACGTACTTTTACCATTCTCAAATCTATATCCAGGAAACTCTTTCGAAAGGTCTGTGTAAACAAAACTCTTCTGGGGGGCTTTTTCTGTTCCAAATATGATCTTGCTAGTATGCTGTTGTGTTGTGTCATTTACTGTTAATCCACTTAATTCAGCCAAAATCTGACGAGCTATAAAATCTTCTCTTCTTGAGTTAAAAGTCAACTCTGTAGATATTACATCATTATCACAATAGTCACCAACTTTATTCCAGAGATTCTTAGCTACTGGTTCGTCAAATGGCAACCCAAGCTCTTGATGATGAATTCCAAGTTCTATTTGCCATTTCTTAAGCGATTGTTTCTTTGTAGCGAAATCATAAACATCTGCATAAGAAATATTATATGCTTCACCAAAAAGGCCTGATCTTCCATTGTTTATTATACGCTGACTAAGAGCATGAATTTCTGACAAAGAGTATCCAATATAGCAAGCATAAAGAATATGGTTATCATAACGACGACAATTAAACCCTACAAGTTTCATTCTAAATAAACTCTCAATTTCTTGAGGTGAGGGATTAATCATTCGAACTGGCTCGTTATTCTCTCCTTGATATTTCCAACTCACAAGAAACAAATTTGGAAACACTTCAACATCAAAGAAAACAAGACGATCATCATTATATTTCTCAATATTCTCCGATTGATCTTCTGAACGAAACTTCATATTTGCGACGATCTTAATACAAGGAAGTGATTGATTTGTACTGCTTGCTGCGAAGTTTAAAATCTTAGAACGCATATCAGTGATATCATATTTCATTCCAGATTCATAAGCCTTATCTAAAATCGCTTTAATAAAATCCACCGAGGGTTTTGTCGCGGGGTGGATTTCCTTCCTAAGATTACGTTCTATTAAGCTACGCAAGCCATTTTCTGACTTAACTCCTTCGAAATTAATCATCTTCTCTCCTTTCGTAGGTAATCCTGTACTTATTGTAGCCATTGGAATCGCATTACATTTACTAAACTTTCTTCTTAAAGCACTATCTCCTTTAAAAACCTTTATTTCAATCCCATTATTAAAAAGATTGCTCAATTCCTCAGGATCACCATCATAAATATAGTGCAAATGTAATCCAGCTTGACTTTTACTATATTCAGCATATGTTGGAGGAAATTTACTGGCTGCTATAATATTATCTTCTGGAGATTTCTCCCCATTATGTGACTTAATATCAAAATCTATCACAATATGATTAATAGGAAGTTTTACATAGTGAAGTTGAGAACTATCCAAATCTGAAAGGCTAGTGGTGACATTAGCCCATCTTGTTTTCGGTATGCCTTTATCTGTTGCATATTGAGCTTTATAACTTGCTGCTAACTTATCAAATAAAGATACTGTACTATCAAGAACAACCCAACTAGGATATTCTTCAACTTTTACAGGCTCATCGAAATCTTTAACAAATTTAAAAGACTTTATTTCAGAGTAATAGCTTCTAACTTGTTTTCCATCAATTCTTGTTATTTCATCAAACTTTTCAAAATAATTCTTTAATTCATCTCTAAACTTATATCTTGCAAGCCTGTATTCGAGATTCGTTTCCTCGCAATATGCTTTATACATAGTATAAGCCTGTGCCAAAGAAACTCCGCCTTGTTCTTTAAATATAAGATAATGGTCATCAATAAAGTTAAAGAACACATCAGTCTGAGAAATCATACCCGTAGGTCTATATGTTGAGTAGTAGTTTTTCCCCATAGAATTATAAACTTTAAGACATCTATAAGCTATAGATCCTAGTTCAAACTCAATTCTTCCCATAAGAGCATGATACTTAGTAGTTGGGATTGTTCTTCCAGACGACCTAACATCGATCAAACGACGGATTATTCCAGATTTAGCATCGGTTATTCTCACAGGTTTGTTTGTAGCTAAGAACAAAAAGCAATTAGCCCGAGACATATAGCTCGGTTTATACTTTTCATTCATTGTCATAAGTTCGTGAGCAACCAACGAATTAAGTTTTGTGTTATCCTCAATTCGTGATAGGTCACCGTCGTGCTGAATTCCCACAAGGGGATTATCTCGAAATACTTCTGTAGAGAAGGCATTATTAGAAGAAGTCAGAGACTTCGCTTCAAATGTTGTAAAATATCCCTCAAATAACTGCTGAATAATATTTAACATTGTTGATTTACCAGTTCCGCCTTCTCCATACAAAACTATAAACTTTTGTATGGTTTTAGCATCACCAGCCACGACAGCGCCAATAGCCCACTCTAATTTCCTTCTTTCGTCAGGATCATAAAGAGTCCCAATAAGCTCCTCAAAAGCATCGCACGCACCTTCTTCTAAAGAATACGGAAGACGGCGACTTACATAATCTCGTTTCTTTACCTCCGTGTTTGCAAATGTTAACTCTTCATCTAATTGATGAGCATTATCAGATAGATTAGACATGTATCTACGATAGTCTGCCCAAGATCTTGTAGAGAACTCACTCATAAGTTTTGCGCGAACTGGATTCTCTGATGTTTTTGCCAATCTATCACGATATGCCATTATTTCTTGATCTACTAACCGCTGAACATCATACTCATCTGTTGACCATAATCCCTTTTCAGGATCCCAAATAGCATAAAAAGACTTTCCACGAATCATTAAGTCATATGACCTAGTGACTTTAAAGTCAGGATATACTTCTATGGTTCCAGATTTGCTAAGACGTTCTTTAATCTGAAAAAAATCCATGTTTTCTCCTTTCAAAGATTTGTGACGTTGTGACAAAAAAAAATCATTTTTGAAACTCTTATATTTTTTTTATTTTTTTATAAAGAGTTATAAGAAAAAAGTGTAACATTGTCACAAAATGGCAAAAAAAATATAAAAAGTGTGATTTTCACGCTCAAATTCACTAAAAAACACCTAAAAAACCTGTGACACTTTTATTTCAGTTTTGTCACAGTGTGACACTTTTTTGTCACAAATGCATCATAACTCTCTTGGAAAGACTACTTTTTATATCAGCTGCCTCTCCGAAAGCATTACGGATATAACGGAGAAAAGTAATCTTCCCAGAAGAATCATGATGCTACACCTCCACTGATCAGACAAGAACCGCGAATCTTACCCTTCGGAGGAGTACGAAGGATGACAGCACCGACTAAGTCTTACAAGCCCTTACAGGTCCAGGGACTGACATGCTTAGCCGCCATCATAGAAACGAAAGTTCTTGCCTGAACAGTGGAGGTGTAGCGGTGAAAGGAGGATGAGTAATGCTATTTAATAGGTTACGTCAACCCTATGCCCCAATGCAAACTCTAGGACAAGCAAGTGTCCATAGAGTTCTTTGAGATCATTTATAGATATACTGTTTCCCCATGGGTTTTTAACAGTTTTCTCGCGGATATCATACATAAATCCATTTCCGAGAAGTATGTATGATAAGCCCTCGCCAAGACCAAAAACGTATTGTTGCAGTTTGATCGGCTCATATCCGAATTCAAAACCATACATCAACCAGATTTTTTCAGCTTTTAGTCGAATGTCCGCAAGTATATCACTAAACAGATAGTTTTCAAAATTCGACCATTCCTTCTTTTTAACTTCCGGGACCCACTTCTTGCGTTCTTCCTTTTCTACTTCGGACGACAGGTCTTTAATGAAATTAAGAACCCATTTTGGATCATATCTCGGATCCAAAGTAATTTCATATTTACCATGGTTATTCTCAAGAACGAACACAGTTGAAACGCCGGGGACATTTTTGATGAGGTCAGCTATATTCTTTTCTCCCCAGAACCAATATGTATTCTGACTGATTTTCTCCAAGTATGTGCTGGCAACTTTAGCATCACTCTTCGTGGTCATAATGAGGCGTTGAATCCGCAAAAGTGCCGTTAGCACATCGCCTTGTGGATCAATAATCACCAGATAACGCGGGGAAACTCCTGTAAGTCGATATACAATTTCAACACAGGGGATCTTTCGAATTTCCCATTCTAAATCTGGACCACCCCAAAATTGATACGTACTTGGTCCAACTTTTTCGTAATAACCATTTACTTTTTCCATCTTATTTCCTCCTTTCAAGAGTTTTGTTTTGTCTGAAGTTCTAGTTGCTCCAAAAGTTTTCTGATTTCCTCCACCCAAACCCTTACAAAATCTCTAAGAAAACCATCTTTAAGGCCATCAGAAATTGACATTTGTTTATGACTATGTATTGTCGTGTTTTTTAATGGATTAGGCGGATAAGGACCGTGAGTCCATTCAAGAAAAAAGATCTCCTTTTCTGGATCATACCAACTCGTAATCGTTCCTCCGAGCCCCGCCTTAACGAATTCACCATAGATCCCTCTTGTTTCATCTGATAGATTCATTTTACTTGTCCTTCTGGTTCGTGTTTTTGATTTCCGCTTATACTCATTCTATCCATATTGCAATACAAAGGAAAGATAGGATCTTGGCTATACCATGCTCCGCTGCTTACTTTATAAATTTCTCGTCCGCACCACTTACAAACCGTCGCAGTTGGCTTTAGTTCAGGAGTAAGTCCGACCATTTTCTTCCATTCCCTAATCTGTCTAAGAAAATAGTCGGCATAATAAACAAGGGAAGCGTCATTATCTAATAGTTCAGTCATATCTATCTTAAATTCAAACCACCATAGTTTTCCGAGATATTGACGTTCCCAACGAACTACACAATTAGGAAATTTATCAGATAATATTAAACTAATAACTTCCTCTTCGTCCTCAAGTCCTTCAATTATTAGCCTTTTAATCTCTTCGAGTTTTGCTGCTTCTTCCATCTTATTTTCTCCTTTCAAGAGATTTACTAAACAGCACCGACTCTGGCATTCCCATTCCCCGGTTAACCTTAATGGGCTTATCGGTCGCCAGTTGTATCCAGTTGGTGATCATAGTCAGGATACTCCCCCCGGTTCGTTGAAAGAAGCCGGTGCTGGGGTTATATTACAACGTTAACGCTGAGAAACTTATCCCATTTGAGTCAAACCAACCTATATATGAGACTCTCCCCTCGCGGACGCTAACGTTGGACCTGGTCGCCTTAAACGGCAGTTAAATCACCAGGTCGTTTGGATGCAGCTAGCCGCCGATCCTACACTCATAATGGCAGGTGTCGCAGCCGCAGCATTCACCAAACAAATATACCACTCCGCCGTCAAGCACAACCTGCTCGCCTATAGATTCATCCTGTCCTATTGGATTCATCCCGGCAGTCGCGAACGGAATAGTATTCTATTAAGAACTAGCTTCTTGCTCACGAACATAAGCAATAGCTTCTTTTTTTGCCTCTTCCAGGGTTTTGACCTTTCGATACTTAACAGCAACATCTTTGTATTCTTCATCGGGATCTTCGGAAAGAGGTTCGGTCTCTGCACCAATCTTATCTCCAATCTTAAACCCCTTAATCGCGTTTACGGTCCAACCATACCATTTCTGATCCACTGGACAGTACCCGATACTGCATTCAAAGTCCGACTCATCGATCTTTTCCGGCCTAGGAATACCCATCTTGATCATCAAGGTGTTTGCCATATGGACTGGGCCAATATAGAGCCCGTCCATAGTATACGCCCGGTCCACGACGACTCTTTCGCCTAAACCTGGTTCAATCCATTTTTCCGACCGAATCTTAAAGACACCACTCGGATGAGTTACACTATTTAGTACAAACGTTTGTATGTCACGTTTCATTAGTCTTTCTCCTTACAACCAACGAACAGAAATTTGGTACCTGCAATGACTACATTCAAAGTACTTATATCCATTCATGGTTCCAACATACCGGAACCATTTTGGAATTCGGCATTTCGGACATATTTTATACATATTTTCCTCCGAAATATAGAAAGAGCCCTCTCGCCGTCTATGGAGGGGTGACGGATTTGTGAAAGGAGGCTCGATCGCATGTGGAACCTAGAGAAAAGGAGGTAAGAAGGTTACCGTCGTCACGAACGAGAGAGCTCTTTTATTTATGTCGATTGATCAGCTAACCACTTTTTGACTATCTCTTTAGATTCATCATTAAATTTCCACCACTTGTCACCAGACGGCGGATGATGTTCGACCGCTATGATCCTTCGTGAAAGACATCGCACATCCCAGCCTATCATGATTCCTGCTTCAATAAACGGGCCGTGGACACACATACCTTCTAGAGATCCACAAAAGCCGCATACATCACCAGCATTTGACCAGTATCGCATACCTAATGGTTCGCGATTGTCATCTAAAACGATCTCGATTCCATATGAAGATGATGTGTTTTTAGGAACAGACTTAACGCTGGCAAATATAACCCGCATATCTTCCATTAGAGTCCTCCAATCCACCACAAAGGGTTTAGAAGGCCACAAAGAAGTACAGTAATTATAAGCGTAGCGAAGATTATCCAAAATATCCCAATCGACGCTACTACGTCCTTCATCCAGTTCTTCATTTCTGCTCCCGCTTAAGATTGATCCGTCGAGAAGCGGTTGCCATTTTCCGTCTGATCTTAGACTCTCCACTTCCGGTGGGGGGTTTAGTATAAGGTCTATGACGTTTCCCCCCGCGTTTCTGCTTGGTCCAGTTCCCTCGTTCGAATCCATGGCGTTTTTTGACCTTTTTCTTTTTGCTTGAATTTGGAAACATTTTGCGAAATGCGTCTAACAGAGACATCTTTTCTCCTTTCATAATGCTTCTTGAACGTATTCCTGCATTTGATACCAGATCTCAATTTGAGTCTGGTCATATTTAGGATTCTGTAAAGGAAATAGACCGCCCTTTCCATTGGGAGAATATCGCCTCTCTAGAAACCGTCGTACAAGTACATCATTTCGCTGATAATTGTTGGTCAAACCGAGATTATCAATAAGCAGCCAAAACCATTTTGGAATATCCACCTCCTCATCTAATACATACATTAAATCGCTAAGTCGCATAGACAAGGCGATAAGCATTTCTAGCATTGAACATGGCTGTCCCATTAGCTCTTCGGCATCAGCGTTTTCTGTAAATTCGAATTCACTTCTAAGCCGCTCCCCATCTGCGGCTCTATTATCATCGCGAGGAAAGATGGAATAGAAATCCAACCTGTGCAAATATAGGAGTAGATCTCTATTCCTTTTTCCATCTACTACGCCGAGCAGCCAGTTAAAATAACCTTGGCTAATCCGCGATAGAAGTTTCATTTGGAAGTTTCTTCTTTCCTCGAGAAGAAGGGTTCTTCTTCTTTGGTTCTTCGCCCATTACTACCACACTGAATGAGTTATGAATCCTCGTGATTTCATAATCAATTAAATCCCGGTAGTTACGAACGTAAACAACATCTTGGTCTCCACTTAACGTGCCAAAGTGAAGATGAATATTGGCGCCGAATAAATCAGCAGGATCTTCGATAGGATCATCTTCCTCATTAGCGAAGACTGAATCTTCTTCATAGAAATTAATACTTACTTTCCCCATTCGTTCTTCGGTCGTCCACATTTCTTCTGGGATGATAGCCGTTCCTTTTTCATTTAAAGATGTTTGTTGGGGCTTGTATTTCTCAGCTAACACATCGAGACTCGGCTTAATGGGAACCGATGAGTAATCTGTCTTAGACGAAGGAGGAATCATTTTCTTATCTCCTGGTCCGACTTCAACGCGATCAATTTCCTTCATAAAAGAAAAGGCCAGCTGTTCAGCCTCTTCTTCCATTTGTTCAAGGCGGCGAATGAATAAATGCGCCGTCAAAAAGCCCATTCCGCCTCCAATCAACGCACTGATGATTAGTACTAATACTTTTTTTCCTACTTGATTTTCGATCATTGTGTTTTTCTCCTTTTATATTGATTTGGTTTATATTTTCCGTTATCGTCAATGTAGAGATCTGGATCACGTTCCATTTCATGAATATGATCTAGATCTCCTGTTAAGGTACAGATCAGTCAAATATCCTCAAAAATCAACCCATGCACGTTCGGGTCGAGAACAATTGGAGGATTATTTGAACTTAATTGATTGTTGGGGATTCTACTGAGCATGATAACATCATTTCCCGTTGGATGATTTCTTAACCATCCGACAACAGCCCCTTCTGGGGTTCGAGGCATATCAAACATATCATACACCTCGTTCAAAAAGACGTGGCCTTTAATCTCAAGCCAATTATTTAGAGTCCGTTCCTGCGATTGAATGAAGAACTCATTCAGTTCCGGATCCGTCGACCACTCACAAGATTGCCTATTAAATATAAAAGCGTATTGTGATGGAGTTGTGCGAAACGTCGCATTCTCTAAAACTTTGTCATCTTGATTTTCCCCAGTCTTTTCTGGAAGAAAGAGGCCATTAATGATGCTAGCATTTCGAAATTCTTGATCTTTTCCAGCTCCAAGTGCCTTTACAACAGCAGCTCGGTACGCTTTAAAACCATAATCAACAGCTCGATAAGCCGCTGCCATAGCTCCAAGTCGTTGAGCTAACATGTAATGACCACCAATAATGGCGGCAAATGATGCTAGCATTAATGCTGCTGATGGCAAATATAGAAGGCCAATCTGAGTTCCCTTTTGGACTTCAACCAATAGCAAGTCCTTTTTATAATTCTGATCGGGATAAGTTTTTTCATCGTACTTTTCGCGGCCTTCATAGAGATGGATACGAAGTTTTTCAGCTTCTTCTTCGATTTCATCCAGTGAGAGAGTTGCCCTGCATGCCAGTACCGTGGCCGCGACACTCCCGCCTAAGCCTAGCCCCAATAGAATATGCGGACCGTTTTTCTGAAGAAAGAACCTTCCTGCATGATATGCGCTTCTTACAATCATAGTATTCATTAAACTTTCTCCTTTCATTCCAACGTAAATGGTCTTGGTAAAATTAGAGTGTAACCATATGGCGCCCGCCTATAACCTGCTTTAGCCAGATTGGTCCATCCATATTTGAAGTCTACATAATCATTTTCTAAACCGACCATATCAAAAAGATCCGCGACAGACACTACATCGTATTGATCTACAATATCAGTAAGTCGCTGTAAAACTTCTACGGCTTCTTGATGGGTATCAAAAACTATTTGACTAAAGTCGTATCTATTTTGAGATGGTTTCACATGATGTACATCTCCATCTCCTCGATACATTTTTTCATAGCTAACTCTGGTCTTACTTCCGCCCCGTATTGTAGATGGTCTTTCAATACCAAGCATTTCAGAGACAAAATATAAAACTGCGTTCTTTGCCTCTGGAACAATGATGTCGAAAAGAATAAACTGGAAGACAGCAACCCCTTTATCTCCGATAAAACGACGGAAATAAGATTGCTGAGTAGGAACCACCTTGACCGTTGCTATTTGCTTTTGCGGATTTCTGACGGGCAACGTTCTACCAACAGGATTTCCAGGTAGATTATTGAGATCGATCTTCGCCATATTTTTTCAAATCCTTTCTCTCGATTACATGAGACATCGTCGTCCCTGGAACGTTTACAAGAATTGCCTCGATTTTCGGATGACGCGTAAAAAGCCCCATGCAACTTAAGACAATAGTATCTATTGTTGCTGAGATCTTTTTTGGCTCAACATTAATTTTATCAAAATCAATTCCTGCATCTTCATATGTTCTTATCTTTATTTCCCAGTCCAATTTTGGAGAATGCGCTTCGTTTAAACGATCTTGCATTTTTTTAACCAGTATCGTCATCTGTTCGTCGTCAAGAAACACAGCCATAGTAAGACCCATATTAATAAATATAGCTCTCCAGTTTTCTATCTGTTTCTTAGTCAATTTTAAGGGATCGGCCATACTATCCACGCCTTTGCATTGTTAAGATAAGTTTGTAAATCTTCTGTGGTGAATATCCGCTCTTTAACAAAAGCCGTCACCTCATCAAAGCATGTCCCCATGTCCTTACACACTTGAATCCCAAAGTTACTAGTTGGCATCCAACAAATCTTCAGGAAGTTACCATTTGGCTGCTGCCAGATCTGATACGTGCCGCCCCTGTCGAGACAATTCCTAACAGCCACAGCATCAGGACCATGACGTGCAATCGCATGCGAAGCATTGTCCGCTGGAATACGCACAGTGTCGAGAGGAATTCTTTGCAATTGTGTCGAAACCGCAACCAGACCACAAAGTAAAACTAAACACATCAAAACAAAACGTCCTTTAGTTGCTACGTTCATTTTCCTCCTCCTCTCGTAAATCATTAAATTCTGGACCTGCCATCATGTCTATTCTGGCTGCTTCAATGACATCCATATTATTCCCATTAGCTAAGGCTCTGATCCAATCCGGAGCAAGTCTCTCATGGTCAAGAATGCTTAGATACGCTCTTGCCAAATCCATAAATTCTGGGTTTTTTATCTTAAAATATAACCCAAAAGCAATTAAGCAAGGAATAATTCCTATACTCCCTCTTAATGACGAAAAGAAATGCATAAGGTTCCAAATATCTTTTGGCATATTAATTCTCCTTTCAATAGACTAGTGTGCCATTTTTCCGCAATTCTAGCAATGGTTTTATTATTAGATGTAATCGACTACGAGTATATATGAATATATAAACTCGAAGTTCACCTATTGCAGTTCTAGTGCCTACCTCAGCTCGCCAGCTATTGGGAAAGAACGGTTTAACCCAAATATAAGTCATAGGCTTAAGACCGTACGACTCCATAGCCTCTCTTACAACTCTTCGAGGCCCTTCATAACTTCTTTGTGCTGGAGATGGTCTAGGCATTTTTCCTCCAAAAAAAACAATAGAGCATATGTTCTCCTTAACATATACTCTATATTTGATAGGACCCTTTAGGGGTTGTTAGTCTTTCTTTCGAGTCTCAGACAAGACGGTTGTCACCGTTCCGACAATCGTCAAGCCCAACAAGACCTTTCCTACGTTCACCAATGCCTTTTCAATCTTCGGCATAGTGTCCTCTGTAGGAATCATCTTGTCAAGCCCAACGCTTACTGCCGCTGTGGTGGCCAAACCGATCCCAGTTCTGAGAGCCGACACTAAGATTTTATTAACCATAGTCGGGTCTCCTTTCATAATACCCCCTGTAATTCCTGCGAAAAAGAATAGATGCTATGTTTCCATAGCACCTATTCTAATAGGCCCTCTTACGAGGTTCTGATAGGTCCTCTTATTGAGGATTTTGATCGGGGATGAACGGGGTATCTACAACCGTCCCCTCAATGAGCATGCCGTTATCATCGTACCTGGTTACTACCAAAGCGGTAATTCCTACCGCCAAAAGCGCCCCAGTAACGATGGCAACAACTTTACTCGCCCGAGGGTGGGCCTTGATGATGCCTGCCACCTTTTCGAACATGGTTTTCCTCCTTTCATAGGATACCTTCATAATAGAATGTGTAATTTCTGCGATCAAATTCCTCGTTTTTTATCAAAGGACTTTGCAAACGCAGCCAATGTACTTCCTATTACAAGAACAACGAATGTAAAAAGAAGCCACCACAGGAGAACCGATAGCCAATCTATAATGCCAAAAATGGCTAACCAGCATGCAGCCAAAAGGCTTAATCCGCTTACAAGTGTAAATATAAACCACAAGAGCGAAGCTAACCGATTCCATCTATCATCTTTAGTCATCGTAATCATCTTATCTCCTTTTGGTAAAATATAATTTAATCTACATATCTAGGGACTGTGTAGTCCAAGACCATCGCTGGCCGTCCATCATCAGCGATTTTTGAGGTGTAGCGAACCTCTAAAAGACCATATCCAACGTCCCACCCAGATATCTTACCGATATCAGTGTGAGGCAACCCGATCAGATCATACCAATCATTAACACACATGACCATATCATTCATGAGTGTCATGTTGAAAGTGTTCACTGCTGATCGAATTGTCTCCATGTCGGACATGAAATATCGTCCACTTAGGGTGTCATAGCAAAGCGATTGCCCTCCACCAACTATGATAACCTCTGTCTTGCTAACTGGGTTTTGATCAAGCAATTCTTGGGCTACTGCTCCGCGCACACCATCAGCCTTTTTCGCGCCAATCACTTCTATCAACTTACGTTGATACCGGTCTAAACTTTCTTGTGTTATAGCGTAGAGACCCGCCAGAGCAGCATTTCTATTAAGATTAATGGTATTTGCCCCAACAAAGCAGCTAATTGAGATGAGCGCTTCAATTACCGTTGGAATATAAAATTTCCACGAAACCTTTATGATTTCTTTTGTTGTTAGATCCCTTCCAACTTCATTGTCAATTAAATTAGCTTCCTCCTCAATAGCATCTAAGGCTAAACCAGTTGCGGTTACAGCCCTTCTAACCGTATCTACAAATCCGATAATTCCAAATCCAGTTAGAATTGACGGACTGTTTTTTACAATTAGGTGCCCAGTTTTTGCTAAAACTTTTGAAAAATCCATGTGCTTTTCTCCTTTCTAAAATATAAAAAGATTTGGGCTATGTTCCCATAGCCCGCTTCCCTTTTAAGAATTTCCAATTTCTAAGGACCATTCCCAAAGCTCTTGAATTGGCTTCCAGTTCCTTCTCGCGGCACATATCAGAAGTAAGATAGCCACAAAAATGATATTAAGCGGTACAGATAAGACTCCAACAATATAACATGCCCACATTGGGATGCGATCATTGAACAAGTCTTTTCTGATTAACTTTACACCATTCTTGAAACCCCTTACAAAACTAGATACAGCCGAAACGATGAAACACCAGCCTGTCAAGATTCCGTTCAGAAATTTCTCCATTTTATCTCCTTTTCTCATAATATGGAATGTTTTTTCTACGAAAAAGATTAACCCTATGTTTCCATAGGGTTAACTCTTTAACTAGCGGCCTAGTAACTTGGTCAGGATCCGGTGACAAGAATGGCGAAGCATACAATAGAAATTACATATACAACCCATTCGAGCACAATATCACTTCGACTCTTTTTCATTTAGGCCTCCTTTCATTATAGCCCATGTAAAAAAAAGGATAATGATCTGTTTTCTCCTTTAACAGACCACTATCCCTTTCGATTAGAATTTCTCAATAAATGTATAGAAACGATCTACGAGCTTAGTGATGAACTCCCAATACAGCCGACTGCGATAAACGATCAACATCTTGACAACTCCACCAATGGTGGAGATGAAGGATGTTGCAATCATTATCACTGCCAACAGCTTTGCAAGTTCAATTACCATTTCCGTTACGTTTGTGTCCATTTTTAATTTCTCCTTTTCTCATAATACCCCCTGTAATTTTTGCGAAAAAGATTAACCCTATGTTTCCATAGAGTTAATCTTTGAGTTCAGTCCAAATCTAACAATTTCATCCCCATAAATCCAAGTCCAATTCCAATCCATCCTAATACACCAATCGCTAAAATAGCGATTAGTGCTACTAGCTCGAATTGCGTTGAAATTTGATTTATTACAGCGTCCATTTTTAGTTCTCCTTTTCTCATAATACCCCCTGTAATTCCTGCGAATGGAAAAGATTAAGGCTACTATTGAGTAGCCTTATCCTTGCGATTAGGGTGATTCCGTAACGTCCACAGAATCACCATTGTCGCGGCGATTATCCATAACGTTTCCATTTTATCTCCTTTTCTCATAATACCCCCTGTAATTCCTGCGAAAAAGAAAAGGCCATGTTTCCATGGCCAGTTCTTTTATTCAGGAATTCCAAAACTATCCAACCAAACTTTTGTTTGTGTTTGTATAATTTCATTAAAGCAATCCTCGCATAGGCGGTCCAATATTCCATACTCCAGGAATGCTAAACATACCTTGTTTACTGGATTCATCACCACCCATAACGATGGGCGTGGTTCTTTCCAGATAATACAAGCTATGATCAGCAAAACTGAAACAAGAAGCATGAACACCCACACTATCAGAGTAAATGCCCAAATAAGAATTGTTACAAACACATTGTTCCATTTGATTTTCATTTTTGTTATCTCCTTTTCTCATAATATCCCATGTAATTTTCACGAATGTTTTCAGAAAACCTCCCCCCGGGTATTTTTGAGAAAAAATTAAGGGCCTGTTTTTTCAACAGACCCTTAATTACTTAGAAGATCTTTTTTATAAATTGAGTAAGTTTGGTAGAAACAACGTCGAACCGTTCAAATCTTAGCACAAGAACCGATATCAAAATTTGTACCCCAAAGCCGATAATTGGGACTATATCGATCCGCCTATTTTTTTCAGCTTCACATAAAGTCTTTAAGTTATTTGCGGCTCTAGTATACTCTTCTGAATCAGGTTTTCCTGAATCCAAGAACATGACCGTTCGAGTGATTTCTGTCTGAACACTCTTTTTCTTCATAAGATCCTCCTTTCATAATAGCAAATGTAGAATTTGCGAAGGAGGATTACTTATTGGCATCTTCAAACTTTACAGTGCTTTTTCCAAGGAACAAACCAGCAAAGGTTGTGATTAGAGCGATTGTTCCTACAATTTCTGTACCATAGGGAAACAACCAAATTCGCGACAAGGCAAAATATAACGCACCAGTTGCTGGCAAACAGATCAAAGTCGCCCATTTCAGAATGTCATAAGTTTTTGGGGACATGCCAAATAAGCCAATAGGGATTAAAACTGGACTATTTTCCTCATGCAAATCTGAAAATGTCGCTTCCTCAAACCTTTTGTTATTATTATATTGAATCGTACTTAATCCTAGAATTGCACCTAAGAATACATCAACAGCTACGATCGTTCCTACAATCCGTTCGGGGAATGGAAAAAACGACCAGAATTGGGATAGCCCAAAATATAAAGTTGCTACGCCAGGAAGAATGTATTGAGCAACCCACTTGAGAATATCATAAACCTTATCGCTTAAAAACGTCTTCATATCTCGTCTCCTTTTTCGAAAATGGTTTGTTTTTGACAATTGTTAATTTATTTACTTCATCCATTAGCCGTTTTGCAGTTCCGTTACCGCCAACATCCATATATGGTTTATATAGAAATTCATAAAGGTTTTCATATTCGTCTTGACTAATATTCCCCTGCTCCAGATATTTCAAGCACAAATATGTTATTCGATCATGAGCTAGTCCTAATAGAAGTCGTCGATTACAGTCTTTAGCTTCTGTTTTTCGATTAATATACAACCAGAAGCCAGAAGAAGCTAGAATAGCTGTGAAAGCGGCTAATATAATTTCAAATATATGAAACGTCGAATAGTCAGCAGCCATTAAGATATTCTCCTAATGAAAACACGTTTAATGTGGGCTGGAAGGCTTGAAGAAGCATTAGTATCATTAAGAGTATGGCTATGAGCATCTGCCAATGCGATAACAAAAGTTAATTGGTGATTATGCGCTTTTGCAGAATATGTTTCTTGTTCAGTTCCTGAGGTCATCCAAGTTCCACTAGTATTAGTACCCGTAGATCCTTGTTTAGTGCCACCATGATTATGGCTAGCCCTTTCTAGCGTATTTGAATTAGGATGAGAATGTGTTAAATATCCGCCAGTTCCACGAATATCTCCGTCAATAGAGGCACCTCTAACAAACTTATCTATTAGATTCGGCGTTCCATTATTTCCATCACATAGAGCCCAACCGGTGGGAATTGCATCGTTCTCCCAAAGAATTATTGCTCCTATAGGAAGATTAATCATATTACACCTTCCTCATAATGAAATATAGCATTAAATACGGCGGCAAACTTGATCCGTTTCCAGTATCAGGAATTCCATGAGTATGGTCTGGGTCAACATTCGATATTCCCCATCCACTATGACCATGATTTGCAGCTGCCTCAATCCCGGCAAAACCACTTGCTTGGTTTACAGCACCACAATTATCTAATATACCACTAAGATCGTGATCGTGTGCCCCGCCACCTACGGTATCTTGTGATTGATGCACATGACTTTCTGTGCCGCCATCCTCCCCAACATCGATATCATCTGGAGCTCCATAAACAAATTTAGATCTTAGATCAGGAGTCGTATTTTGGCCATCACAAAGTGAAAAATTATCTGGAACGCTTCCAAGTAAGCCGTCCCACATAATAATTCCATTTACCGGCAAAATCGCAGTAGAAGTAGCTTTTATAAAATACATTTTAACATGCGATGGAGTTCCATCAGCACTTAAAGTATCATTTCCACCATGACTATGAGCCCCATCAAGACTACATTGTTCTCCGGAAACCTCATGATCATGGTCTTCTGCAACTGCTTGAGTATTAGCTTGTCCTGGAACGTCAACAGAATCTGTATTTGCACCAGTGCTACCAACAACTACATGATTGTGGTTGGTAACACTTCCAGAAGTTGAATTTAGATGGGAATGTGCGTTTGAACCGGCTGGAACATTCGTTGCTTCGCCTTCATCTGCTCCAATAACAAAACGATCATCATAGTTTGAATCGATGGCAAAGCCAGACGGAACTTCTAAAGCTGCTCCAAACCACATTATAGTGGCTCCAGCAGGAACCTCATATTCTTGAACCGTGGGGATTCTTTTTTTCATAACGACTACTGTCATTAGTATTTCTCCACAACAACCATAACGTCCAAACCCATAGTACCAGTTCCAGGATTATCTACATCAATACGAAGATAATCCCCAGCAACGATATACGGATTAACAAACGTTGGGGAGCTTACTGCAGTAAGGCTGTTGTTTTCTCCCTGATCAATTGTTACTGGGGTCCCTAACATATTTACTCCAGTTCCTAACGGGTCATTTCCACAATTTGCCATTTGAACTGTAACAATTCCATTGCTGCTAGGTGTAATTACAGAAATATCTATATCTACAACTTCTCCAGCTAAATATGGAGGAACCATAAAAAACATCTTCCCATCGCCGATTGTTACAGCCTCAGTCGCCCAAAAGATCTTAAAATATAAAAGTTCTTCTGTCTTAATGATAGAAAGAGGACCCGTTACAAATGGACAATCATAAGACCCAATCTTATTTGTAATCTTTTCTGCAAGGATTGTTGTTACTCCAGGACCAATTTCAACATAAGCCAAAGGATACTGGTTAACCAAAGAAGTATGAATCATTGCTGGTGGTGATGGTTTACTTCCTAAACTACCTTTAATTATTTTAAAGCTATTTGCTCGAACTTCATCACTGGTGTTAATCTCAATAACAACAGCGTCAATTCTATAAAGAATATCATCAGAAGGGTCATGAACAAGACTATAAGGAGCATCATTGTATGTCCATGTGTGGTGAAACCACGCCCTTCCTATACCGACAGCGATAGTCATTCCAGTAACAGGAACAACCATTAAAGTAGTACCAATTGATGGAAATACCCCGTCTTCAATCACTCCATCTAAAATTCTTCCCATATCAAGAGCATCATAAAGTCTGTCTTGACTTGATGAATTGAAAAAACCACTTGTTACGGTCATATAAAATCTCCTTTAAACAGCCTCAAATGTTGGAACTGTTTTAATACCGGCTGAATCTTGAAAATATGTCATTTCTACAACCCTAGAACAGCTTTCGTTGCCATATTCATTAGCTACTTGAAGAATATCTCCCATATAGAATTCGTCGCCATAGTTATACATGACCGGATCTATTTCTCCATCAAAGGATTCAAGTACAGTATTCTCGGATAGAATCCTTAATCCTTCTTCTTCCAGTTTAACTAGATATTCCTCATCCGTTAAAGGTTCTTCTTCTCCATAACCACTACGAGTTATACTCCCAGCATCGACAAATATTTCACGTCTATCTAAATCAGAAGCCCCAGTAACAGATTCAGCTGTAGTTATGGTTCTTTCATTACCAACGCCCGCTTCACCTGCAACAAGAGCCGTAGTCTTTAGAAACTCGCTTGTTACTAGGAGATTTCCATTAACAAGATTATCATTATTTGGCGAAAATACAATATATGGATTGTTGCTTTGGTTATAAGACCTATCAACACCAGCATAAAGTTGAAACTGAAAGTTATTAGTAGGTGTTAATATAATTTTAAAACCAATTCCATTCTTCGAACAAAGACCAGAGACTATATCATAAATATACTCCCCAAGAGATTGTCCATCTACCGTTAGAGCGGTTATTACTGGATCTTCAGAGGCTAAAAACTCCATACGAGATATAATTCTATTTGGATCTTCAGCAAGTATCATACTATCATTTAAAAGAAGAGCAATACCATCTTGCAAACTGCCTTCTAATGTCGTATGAGCCCAAACAATTCTTCGTAAAAGGATTGATTCTAACGATTTTCCTTTAACAATTACCTCATTTCCCCTTTTAGGATCGGTTTTAATGTTAAAGCTTTCTGGAATCATGATATGTTCTGATTCCTCTAACAGTATATAAGCCGTAGAAGCAAGTTTAGAAAGAGCAGGAGAGTCTGGAGAGATAATCAGTTCTATCTCTCCAAATTTAGCGTATCTATCAATCCATAAAAGAGATCTGAAGGTGTCAACAACGCCAATCTTTATGAAATCTGCATCATACAATTGTAGTTCCATATCAAACTCCTTCGTATTCGATTGTGTATGATATGTCTACCTGTAAATTCTGCTGACCGACTGATGCATAATAATCAAAAAGATTATCCCCATATTCTAGTTGAAACCAGGTTGGGTACTTCCCAATAGCATTAAGTATGTTATATTCTACACCAGCACGTATTAAAATAGCATATTTATCACCAACAACCGTTGAAATGTAGATGTCATCACCAGCAATAACATCAGAACCAACAATTTGAGCTAAAAGAACACTGTCTATCTCAATTGTTTGGTCTGTGTCAAGCTTACTTATTTCTATCCCGCTGACAGCACCAGTTGCATGAAAGTGTATAAGCACTCCAACAGCTGCATCGCCAGTATAATAGACGTTTTTCATTGTTTCCAGTATGATTTCACCCATAATAAGCAACGGTTCTGTTAAAGAATCGTTCATAAATGGAAATTCAAATTTTGGATCGAGCGAACTAAACCCAACAAACCCAGATGCTGCCGAGTGAAGGTACGCACTACCGCAGACGATAGTAATTTTTGTCCCTTCTTGCTTACTAAAGATGTTTGGCTCATTATCCTGTACACGTCCATAAACGTAGGCAGTTCTGTTTGCGGTTTTGACTTCCATTTTGACAGTTTTTTTGATCGGAAAGAATTTGTAAGATTTGATCCTAGTATCCTCTATTGAAGGAGTACCATAAAAGACCAGTGACAGTGTAATTTCTCTAGAAGTGGTTCTAGAAGAGTGTATAAAAGAACCATCTACAGAAGAAAGTTCTGTTTTGTTGATCTCAGCACTAGGTGGACCAAGACCATCTATATCATAGATAAGGAACCCTGAAGCTTCAGGGTTCCTTAATTCTATAACCAAAGTATCATTAAGGTGGTTGGTAATGGTTAGGCTCTCTATCACGGTAAGACTCCTTTCAAGGATAATAACTGACGGCGGGTCTGCCTATAGATGTCTAACTGGGATAATGCTTCCGGAGAGTAGTTGTTTTGGTTAAAGGTAACCGAGGTTGGCGTCGGGGTCGAGGCCGTTCCTCCTATCGGGATTCCGGTCATTCCGTTCGCTACGTCAGTAGCTCGGGATAGTGTAGCACCAACGTCGATGCCAGCACCACCAAGTAACCCTCCAACAAGCTTACCACTTGATTCAACATCAGAGAGGTCAACAACAGGACGAATGACAGGACTTACATTCATCTCGTCGTTAACAACTTTTGTTATTCCTGATATAGCATTGGATAAACCGGTGATAGCTTTCTTCCCAACGCCAACAACAGCATCTTTAATCTTACCAGAAAGTGCGATAATTCCATTAACGAACCCGCTAGTAAAGAACATACCAGCTTCAGTAGTTTCTGTTGAAGGAGATTCAATTCCTAACAAATCCTTCAAAGCCTGTAACGCTGCTCCTGCCAACTCACCAACAGCATCAACGATAGCTCCAACGCCATTAGTGATACCATCAACAAGACCTTGAACAATAGCTGTAGCTAAACGACTGATTGCGTCATTAAGATCTGGACCGTTCTCTTCAATCGCTAAAGCAATTCCATCGATAAAAGCTATTAAAAGTTCAAAGCCAGCTTGAATGATGTCTGGAAGTTCAGCTGCGACAGCTTCTAAGTATTTAACTATAATTTCTCCAACTACAGCTACAACTTCTTCAACATTATCAGAAATTCCTTGAAGAAAAGCTAAGATTATATCATAACCAGCTTGGATAATATCTGGAAGTGCAGTAGCTATTCCTTGAAGAAGTTCGGTTATCAAAGCCAAAGCAGCATTAACTATATCAGGAACATAGGTTAATAAAAATTCCAAAACGGCTGTTATTAATTTTCCTAAAGTTTGAAGCAATGGGGGTATTAATTCATCAATCGCTGTCAGCAACGATATTAAGATAATTACTATTGCTTGAATCATTGTCGGCGCATTTTCGGCAAGAGCCGTAAAGAAAGCACCTATTCCCGCAACAATTGCTGTAGCTATTTGTGGAATCAGGTTTAAAAGGGTCATAACTATTAGTGTTATTACAGCACCAACCCCAGCACCAAGTACAGATATTAACCCTAGTGCCACAGCAAATTTAAGCATTGCAACGCCTATCAAAGTCGTAGCTAAAGCAAAAAGAAGCATAGCTACACCTAGCATTAGAAGAACAGGAATTAGTGGTTTAAGTAAAAGACCAGCTAGACCAAATATAAGAAATATACCAGCCATAGCCAAAAGTGCTATACCTAAACTCTTTAAATCCATTTCTCCTAAAAGCATTAGTGTCGGGACTAAAAGACCTAAAGCTATTGAAATGAGAATCATTGCAGCAGCTCCAGCAATCGATCCTTTTATATGCTCCATGCCAACAGCTAGAATTACCATAGCAACTCCAAGAGCTAGCATTCCGTTTAGCAATTGTTCTTGATCCATGTTTCCAAGAATATAAACTGCCCCAGCTAGGATTGTTAACGCTAAAGCAGCTAACAGTATACCAGCAGCTTGTTTAGTTGTATCGTCTGGAAGATAATTAAACATTACAACCAACCCACCCATAAGAGCGCCAATAGCTAGTAAGCCATTCTGTAATTCTACTTGGTCCATGGCCCCAAAAGCTTTAACTGCCAAACTCATAATTATCATAGACGCTGCTACTATTGCTATAGAAGCTGCAGCTTTTATTAAATCAGTTTCGCTAGGCATATACTGATAAGCTGCAACAATTATAGCTAATGCTATTCCCATAGTAAACAAACCTTCTTCTACTTGTTCTACTGGGATTGTTCCTAAAGCTCTTAAAGCTAATGATAAAACCATAAGACTCAATGCCATAACTGCTATGCTTGCAGATGCTCTAACTAAATCGCCTTCTTTTGGAAGCATCTTATAAAATATAACTATAATTAATAAAGACACACCCATTGCTTTTAGTCCCTGAGCAACCTGACCTGGATCTATTTGACCAAGCATTTTAAGAGCAACAGAAAGCACCATCAATGAAAGAGCTAATATAGTTATTGTGATAGCTGATCCTCTAAGTCTATCATCAACATTAGAGAGTACTTTGGAATAACTTATAATTGGTATTATAAGCGCTTCCGCTGCGACCAAGCCGCGTCCTAAAGTATCAGAATCTATTTTTGCTAAAACCGTTAAAGCAAATGCTAATACAAGCATACTTAATGATATAGCAAGGATCGTCGCAGCTAATTGTCCATTAGATCCACCTGGCAACTTTGCCATTATAGCAAACGAAGCTGTTAATTCAAGAAACAAAGTTGTAATCGTGCCTACAGCAATTGCTAATTTAACAGGATCAACAAGACTAAGAGCTATGATAGCTACTGTTAATATTGCAACAGCAATAGCAATTTTCATTAAAGCTTCTGCTTTTAAAGTAGTTTGCCAAGCTTCAAGAGCTCCACGAACTCCATCAAGCACACCCGTTAGACTATCTAAAATATCATTAGCGGTTTCTGCTACGCCACTTAGGTCTTTTAAGAAATCTACAAATGAAAATGTTAAAACACCTCCGAGACCAAGTCCAATAGCTTGAAATATCTTTGTAAAGTCTATGCTAGAAAGCTTTTCTCCTATAGCACCCACATCGATATTCTCGATCATTCCGCCAATATCAATCTTTTCAAACAGGTTGCGGAACCAATCTATGATTCCTCCTATGAAAAGTTTTAGACCTTCTAACTTACTTGTAGCACCATCTGTAATGGATGATGTTAATCCATTTATAAAATTAGATATAGATGTAAATATACCAGCTATACCGGCTCCAATAGCCTGCAGAATAATCCAAACAGATCCTAAAGGACCACTAAGATCTAGACTATCAATAAATCCAGAAATAGTTCTTACCAGACCTTTTAGAAAATTCCAAACATCCTGAATGCGTTTACGTATATCTATATCTTCGGACAAATTTATAAAAAACGTTTTAACAGCATTAAAAGCGTTTATTAATGGACTCCAATCAATTCCTCTAACAAACTCGACAACCTCATTTTTAAACTCTACAACAGCATCAATCCCATCTCGGATTTTAGGAATTAATCGTCTAAACAAACCAACAATTCCAGCGCCAAGTCTCTCAAAGAAGCCGCCTATTTTTTCAGCAACATCAAAACTTGTTAGGGACTCAGTTATTCGATCGGCTAATTGTACAAAAAAGTCTAAAAGTTTAGTTCCTGATATTGGAATGAGTTTAAAAAGACTTAATATCCCCTTACCAACAGCTAAAACAACATTTATAAGAAATTTCAATATTGTAAATAGTGCTGTAAATATCCTTTTAACCTTCTCGCCTTTTTCATCAGTTAATATAAACTTTTCGATGAGATCACGAATCGCCCCGGTTAGTAAACGCAACTTATAACCAGTAATTGGTGGAAAAACATCTTTAAAAGCTTCTTTTATCGGCCCTAATATACTACCTAAAGCTTCAAAAGCCTTATGAACTGCATCAATTAATATAATTCGCCCGCCAAACTTCTTCCAATCATGCAAAATCTTATTTCTCGCAGCTGCATCAGTTGAAATCAGTCCACCAATTGTATCGCTCAACTCAGTAAAGAAACTTTTCGCCTCTTCAAAATCGCCAATAACAAGTTCCCAAGATTGAGTCCATCCAGATTGCATTGCCTCAGCAAGTGTGCTTTGCAATTGCGACAAAGTTTTAACCTCAGTAGCAGCATTATTTGCAACCTGCCCAAGTTCAATAATTGCAGCGATTTCGTCTTCAGCATACCCCATTGCTATAAGTTCTGCTTCTGTCAAATCACCAGTGAATTTCGAAAGCGTTTCAAGTAATACCTCACTAGTTAACCACCCTTCTTGAAGACTCTCTCTAAAACTCCCATTAGATGCTATAATATCATCTATTGCAATACCTTGCACTCTGGCTGTTTCCTTTAAGGCATCTTGGAAGACCTGGCCTCCCATCCCCGCGTTCACTACACTATTCCAATCCATCAATTTAACTGTACCAGAGGCTAGAGCCTGAGATAACTGATACATGGCAGTGCTTGCCTGCTGAGAATTTGAACCTGAAACAGCAGCTAGATTGGCAATACCTTTAATTGCAGCCGTAGATACTTCCAAACTAACGCCAGCAGCCGTAAATGTACCAATATTACGAGTCATTTCGGTGAAATTATAAATAGTCCGATCAGCGTATTCGTTAAGAAGATCTAAAGCATCACTAACATCATCTAATGTGGTTCCTTTACTCGCAGTATTTGCCATAACCGTCTGAATGGCATTCATCTGGGTTTCGTACTCGGCGAAACCTGTTTGCATTGGGACCATTAGTTTGTTATAAACTTCCTCAGCAAATTTGAAGAGGCGATTTGAAAGGCTAGTAATAACATTAAAAGCCACAGCACCCATTGCACTAAATTTGCCAGAAATATTTTGTACTCCATTAGCAATTGAAACTAAACTGAAATTTTTAAGATGTTCTTGAAGAGCCCTAAAACCTTCTCCGGCATTTTCTAGCTTAAGTCCATCTTTTAGTCTTGATAGTGTATCTAGAGATGTTTTTACAGCCCTTTCAAATTGAGCATTATCAAATTTCATCTCTGTTACGCGATTATCGATAGATGTTGTCATAAACTAGTTACCTCCTTCCATATCGTTTCAGTTATTTCATCAAAAATTGGTTTTATAGCAGGATTTATAAAATCTCTTCCCTTAACAAAATTCCCGCCAAGCGTTGCATGGCCGTATTGAATGAGAATTGCAATAGGAACACCATCTTTTTCATTACGATTACACCATGAAATCTTATAACGACCATTATTCTTAACCTCTGCAACATAAAACCAAGAATCTGCGGTCAAACCACTATCTATTGGGGTCGCATTTGCTAGGGCTCTCACCCCTTCTGGTCCATATCTGTTTAGAACCCTTAAAACATCAAGTCTTTGGGCTTTTGTTAAAAATCCTTCAGTCTTTTTAAACTTTCCACGGTGTGAGATTTTTATCATAAGGTTATCCGCCACTTCCAGATGCCATACGGCGAGCAGCATTTAATGCACTATTTCTACTATTTAAGGCTTTTTTTGACATTGGTCGACCCTTTGGTGCATTCTTTATGTTGCACACCTTAACAAGAGCTAATAAACGATTTAAATGCCATTTTTGGCATTCAAATGGAATATTCAATGTGATCATCCAATAATAGATTATTTCAGCAGTTATTATTTCTCTGCTGAAACGCTTATCCTGTAAACTTGAAAAGGTTGTAGCTGTCATTGGATTTTGTATATAAGCACTTACTAAGCCTATATGTTCGTTAGTTACAAGACTATAGATCAAGGGATCAACATTTCTATTCATTGTCATACATTTTATATAATCTATAGTCTCTTTATGAGTTTTATTATCTTTTCCTAAAAAAGCTTTATGATAGATCGACTCCCATTTTGACAAGGAAACCAAAGAGTGCTCAAGCTGTAGAACCGCACCTTTTAGAGTAACAAATTCGTTCTCAGCATCATTATAGAAATCTGATTCTGGTATTATTAACTCAAGCATTCCTGATCTCCTTGTCAAAACTATTTCATTTACTTAGCAATACTTGGAGGAGCATTTGGAACTTTAGGGATTAGACCCTCAATGAATGCCCCAGCTTCATCAGCATCTTGTAAAAGCTCCAGCATGAGTACTGAGTAGGCCCCGGTTTGGGTGAACGCGGTACTTATCTCAGTACTTTTAACAAAGCGCCTCCCATCGGGGGACTTCTCGCCATAGGCCAACATGATGATCTCCTTAAATAGCTTCATGATCCTCATGCTATCCTTCTCGGCAACAATCCGTTCAATGTAATCCATCATACCACCGGTCGTCGAGAATTCCATTTCGATGAGTTCGGCTTCCGATAGATTGAAGTAGAACGTTTCTTCTCGCTCCACCCCATCAAAGTCAACATACTTAATCTTCTTCTTAATCATCTCTTACTTACTCCTTTCATTCCTCTTTGATATGAAAAATTGCAGATTTTTTATCTCTTCTTCCATTAGTTGTTTCGATCTTGCAACTAACAATTAATGAACTTCCTTCAGTTCCACCAGCTACCCAAACTTTAGCTGAAGTAGACGTAAATGTTATCTTGTCCAATGTCAAACCAGTTTCGCATTCGATAGTAACACTAGATAAGATGTCCGTCCCAAGCCAATCTCCCCATTCAAAAGTATAATCTTTATATGCATAAGGATCTTTAGTAAATGATTTCATCTTCTTCTCCTATGATAATTGTTCGATTCTCATAAGGAATTACATATATTCGATCCTCATAAAGAATGTAATAGGTTCTACTTACTGGGGTTGGCGATGGAAGTGCTGACCAAAAGATAGGTTTATCTAATACTGGAGCACCAGTAATAACACCCAATCCAATTAGAATGTGTGTTTGTCCTAGAACTCCTAAATCTATTACCGGAATTCCAGCTACAGCATCTTCTGGAACTAGAACGTGAATCTGACCGAGAGCTGGCTTGTCTATAACTGGAGAATCGGTAAGAACATCCGCTCCAATCAGAACATGAATCTGCCCAAATAAAGGGATATCTATTTCTGGTTCACCAGCCTCAACATCGAGTCCAATTAGAATATGAGTCTGACCAATCGATGGTTGACCCAATACTGGAGTTCCACTTATAACGTCTTTCGGAATTAGAATATGTGTTTGACCTAGAACCGGTTTATCCAATACTGGAACACCAGTAATAACATCTAGTCCAATTAGATTGTGTGTCCCTTCACTTCCAAGCGCGGGCTTATCTAGTACCGGAGGATCCGTAACAACATCTAATCCTGTTAGAATATGAGTTTGACCAATTACTGGTTTATCTAGTAATGGCGAACCCGTAACTATATCCAACCCTACTAGAATATGTGTCTGCCCGATTACAGGTTTATCTAGTACCGGAGGATCCGTGATGACATCTAATCCTATTAGAATATGAGTTTGACCAATTACTGGTTTATCCAATACTGGAGCGCCAGTAATGACATCTAACCCAACTAGATTATGTATTTCACCACTTTGAAGAACTGGTTTATCTAGTACCGGAGGATCCGTGATGACATCTAATCCTGTTAGAATATGAGTTTGACCAATTACTGGTTTATCCAATACTGGAGCACCGGTAATAACATCTAACCCAACTAGATTATGTGCAAATGGAGTGTAAGTTATTACAATCTCAACTTGATCATCATGTAAACTTTGAGCGGCACCGACGCCAGTTCCGGTTCTTAAAGTATCATACAATCGTAATTGAATTGTTGTAGTGCTTGGTTGGTAACTACTCCCAATTCCTTGATCGGATTGTTCTCCAACAGCAACCCAACTTCCTTCAGCTCCTATGATCGTACGCCCGGCCCATAAGGTTGCGATGGTAACCGAGCCATCAGAAGAATGCAAGGAATATGGGCCTGCTGTAGCGTTATTCGCTTTATTATACTCTGTACATCTAGTGTACGCCTGATAAATGCGAATATGAGTAACAGTAGCTCCAGCTGGAACCCCCAAAGCTTCCCAAGTTCCAGTCCATTTCCAGTAAGACACGCTAGTATTATTAACTGTCGCTAGTCTAGCCTTAAGTGAACCAGCTGGATTACCAACGGCACCGTCCCAACTCATTGTGACGTTCCCACCAGGAACGTCAACATAACTTTCTGTATCATTCAGAAATGTCCAAAGTTTAGTGACGGTAGCCATTAACTACCTCCTAGACGGAAGGATCTGGAATTCCAACCTTGAGTGCCGCTAAGGTGAAGGGGTTTCCATCGGTTACATCTTGCGCAGTATCCAATGCCTGTGCAACGAGTAATTTGCTTGCACTGTTGTCGCAAAGAGCATAGAACCCAGCATTTCCAGTAACCGTTACCTCTCCATCCGAAATAGCGGAAACTGTAACTTCACGTCCACCACCAACACGATCTGTTGGACCAGTGATCGTAGGAGTTGCTTTAAACCCTAATGCTAATGACAATGCCTCCGCGAAGGTCGTTGGCATTGCACTGCAAATATAGAGATTCTCTACAATGGTCGTCAATTGAGACAACCCAGTATCGAAAATATCATTATGCAAAGTACCAGCCATAGATTATCTCCTTAAAAAGAAATAAAAGAGTCCCTAAATTTCTTAGGGACTCTAGTTTAACTAACTTACGCAGGCGTTAACAGGCTGATCACTTCATCCGGCAGTGGCATTCTTGAGACAACAGGTGTCGGAGTATCAACACCATAAATGATATCCTCAAACGCTGCTAACTTGGTTGGGTCTGCCTTTACGGAGTCAATCACAAGATAAGATGACGGTTTGTAACCAGTAATCGTTGGAGGGGTCGTAGTGACTTCCCAAGAGAAAGTTACTGCCTCTGGGGAGTCATTGATGGTTTGATATCCTTTCTCAGATGGAGCTGCAAGGCAACCATAAAGAATGTGGATCTTATATCCATACGCATCTCCGACAATGTCGTTCCCAACTTTGGTACGCCAGCACAAAGCAAAGGTCTTTCGTGTCTGAGCAGAAACCATGACACCATCAGTAGCCTCGATGGACCCGTCGCAAGACGCGAATTCATCAGGATACATATAGGCTTCAATAGTGCCTCCATTCTCCTCAACACTGATAAGGTTTAGATACTTAATGTTATCCGCCCATAACGCCGTCGATTCAGCGCCAGATGGGGATACAGATACACTCGTTAGACCATTCCAAGCAAAGCCTGCAGGATATGCGCCAAGTGCATCAATAGGATAAACAACACCGTGATCAACACCGGTTTCGTACAACTTTTCTCCGGTAACATCCCATACTAATTGAGACATATTTCACTCCTTTAAAAGAATATAGTAAATACAAAATGGTGCAACAAATCGGATATGTAATGCCTATCAAAATTAGACTTTGGAAGAGCAGCAAGTTTGTAAACTATAGAGGTTTCAGGTTCTCTTGATATGAAAATTACAGAATATGCTGTATCTATAGAATAAACACCATTATTGGCATGCTGGGCTTGTAAATTGTCTATAAAGAAGGTAATACATGGATACGATATTAAAAATTTAGGAGGAGGCTGAAAATATACATTCTCAGATCCGAGAATAATTTTTAAAAAAGCCAAAATACTATCTTTATCAGCTCCCATTGTAAACTCCACCTAAATTCATTATTATGCGAGGACGCCGAACTTCAAAAGAAGTAATATTCCACTTTGTTCCGAGCCATTCAGCATATCTAGCATTTGGAAAATTTGCCAAAGCATAGGCATCAGCAACAATGCTAACCTGATTCCCAATGCTTAAATCGGAAATTGGCTGATCTCCCTGTTCCCAACGAGGATTCCCACGAATAATGTTTCCTTTATACCATTTCTCCGTGGGAACCTCGGAGTGAATGCCTGGCGAAGTTTCCTCGAACGAAACAAAACCCACTATGCCGTGAAACTTAGCCATTATAGAATCCTTTCAGTTATACAGCCTGAATCCGCTCAAAGACCAATGCTGACTTCGGCAAGACCAAGGATCCAGAGATCCGAGTCTCCAGTAAGTAAAGATACTGGTTAAAGTTCAGATCAAAGTCATCAAAGAAATTGATCTCGCCGCCTTTATCTGCACCTACAACATAGTCGCGCAAGTTGACCATGATAGCCAAAAGATCGACATCATTGGTTCCGTCATTTCGTTCAAGGGCACTCATTAGAGGAACTTCGACGATGCTGTTAACATTCAAAGTACCTTCCAATTCTGCTTTGGTCTTGTAGATGCGGCGTCCAGTCGTATCCTTAATGAGTAGCATCTCTGTCAAGAGCTCGGTCGTCATGAACAGATCTGGACTACCGGAACCCTTGTAATTCACACGAGCAGTAATGATCGCATCAATAATGTCTTCAGGATCAGTCAAAGTTGCCAGCCACTTAACATGGTGCGCATACAGGTCTGCATCCGTCCAGATTGGCCGAATTGCAGCTTCATCGATCTTATCTGGATCAGCAACCAAACGACCATCCGAGATCAGAATAGCGCGAGCAATTTCCTCATTTAGCATAACACGCATCTCGGCCTTCAACCAGGCTACGACATTCATCGTTGTAACATCGATGATATCGTTCCTGTCAAGCTTTTGTTTCTTGTAGATGGTCGTCGGAGTTGTAACACGCTTCAACAACCCAAAGACTTCGTTGTCTTTCTCGGCGCCGGTAACATAACCCTTCGCGCGCGCGGTCTCAACGGTAATATCGGCGTGCAACATCTTAATGCGCGAGAATGGGCTATGACGAGTCCCACTTAAAACCTTGGAAACCCACGCCATATCACGGGCAATAAAGGTTGGTTCAGATAGAAGAGCTTGCGCGTCGGGAAATAGATAGTCGATATTATCGATACCATAAGTCCCAGCATGCTGCATAACAGACGCCTTTAGAGATCCAAGCTTCTGCGCATCATTCATGATCGTATTGAACTGATCAGCGGTCAAGTAGACGCGCTTTGATTCTTTCTCACCATCATTACCATCAAATACATTGTGCTTCATAGTTTTATCATCTCCTTGATCGCTAATGGCTGATTGAGCTATGGACTCATCAGCTTCTTCATTGGTATTTTCTTCTGTCTCAGTGGTATCACTACGAGTCATAAGATCTCCCAAAAGAGAATATAAAGCTGTTTTTTGCTTGGAGGAAAGAGTATTAAGAACTTGACCGATGGTTTCATCCTCTTCAGTTTCAT
Organism: uncultured Ignavibacteriaceae bacterium; assembly: GCA_964559565.1. Taxonomy (GTDB): domain Bacteria; phylum Bacteroidota; class Ignavibacteria; order Ignavibacteriales; family Ignavibacteriaceae; genus IGN2. The sequence continues at coordinate 39,804 of CAZLJI010000003.1, forward strand.
CCTCTTCAGTTTCCTCATCAGCATGTTCAACAACTTTTTTGGAGAGATCTAAATCTACACCACTAGAGATAACAACTTCGTCATCCATGGTATCGATAGTCCCGTCTTCATGCTGAATACTGATGTTATCAATCTTAGCTCCGGGATTAGCTCCCGAAAGGACAAGACTAACTTCGCGAATATTACCATGAAGGACGGCTTTTGACTTCTCAACAATACCGTTCGCATAAATGGACAAACTATTGACGTCCCCATGTTCAATCAGTATTTTAGCAGTGCCAGCCGTCGGAGTTGCGTTTAATTTACCATGAGCATAAACACTTCCGTCGTCCAGATATTCTAAAAGTGCATGACCAAGAACATTTGCTGGTTCGTTATGCAAATGTTGCCAAACAAGAGGGACGGTAATACCATCGACATGCTTAAAGGCATCTTTCAAAATAGTGCGTCCATCTGTGCACTTGGTATTAGCCTTTGTGGCGATTCCGCCAAAGTCGTACCCAGGTTTTAACGTCGTCATACTTCATCTCCTTCTTCGACTTCCGTCTTAGGTTGATTTTCTTTCATTGTCCCATTGTCTGATGGACTTTGAATGTTTTTATTTCTAAGTTCATCAGCACTCTTATCTGAGCTTGGCTTACGACCGACAATCTGCCTAAACTCATTAGAAGTAAGAACTTCATTTCGAGTAAACTTATCGACTAATTCGGCCAATTGTCCTACAGGAACTAGTTTGAAAGGATCTCTTAAATGCATTATCGACTGACCTTGTGTTCTTGCTGTTTTTGTCAAGAATGTTCTATAAAGTCCTTCGGTAAGAGCACCTAATATCGGTTCAACAGTTCTGTTAAAATAATTGACCATTGTCTTTTCGTCGGCAACTCCATCAAGAATATCTTTTGTAAGCCCAAGTTCGCCATATAACATACCTGTTAAATATTCAATTTGAGCCAACAAATTGTTCTCAGCTGGCCTGTTTAACTGTGTGACTTTTTCAGTTCCATCAATATAGGCCACACCATACTTAGAATCTTGAAGCTGATTTATCATATCTGTTCTTCGTAAATCAGCTTGCTGCCTCTTAGTGTCGGTCTTAATGACATACGGAAGTTGAATAATAACATCCAACTTTCCAGATCCACTTTGTTGATCAATCGCATCGAGCAAATTTAGCTTTTCCACAAGGCGTTTCAAAGTAGAATTTGGTTCGTTCATTATGGAATAGAGAGGGTTTTCAATTATAGCTACACGTCTTTTTTCAAGAGTAACACGTTGAAAAGCTTGTGTATCTTGATTAAAAAGATTAACTTCAACATGATAAGGATACCATTGAGTAATCTTCGCCGTTCTCATTGTGAGAACATCAAAAGATCCTGTCTCTGGGTTTACAGAAGTATCAACAGCAACAAGAGCGACAGCTCCTTCATCACACAAAGACATGGCCGCATCTTGTATGAATGCTCGTCCGGTTTGATCGATGTTTGCCTCTACGGATAAACAATTATTCAATCCAGACTTGATTGTTTCCTTATAACGCTCTTCTTCATCAAGCCTTACATGACGAATAGGGATAGCTGCAACATCAATCCCAATTCGAGTATAAATTGCTGATAAGATCGATCTCTCCGTTCCTAAATACATTCTTGGTCTAGAAGCATTATACCCAAGACCAACTCCGACGTCTCTGTAACTTACAACCTTATCATAGTTTCTAAAAACATTCCAAGCACTTTTCAATCTATCGACAAATGTTGGCATCCAACCTCCTTTAATCAAATTCCTCTTTATGAAGTTTAATGGCAACATAAGCATCCATTAATGCAGCCACAGGATCAATCTTTTGATCGTATCTTTTTTTCCAGAGTTTACGATTACCATTTGTATCCTCTAGTATGATTGCATTGCCCATAGCAAATGTCATTAGAGCTTGATCAAAGATTAACTGTCGTTCTCCAGCTAGAATTTTCAATTCTCCGAGAGGAACAGATTCTGTTCTTGATCCTTGAATTACTTTTTCAATTCCATAAGGTCCATTTTCCCTTTCCCAACGTTCAACAAACTCTCGAGCATTATAAGGATCATACCCCACACATCGAATGTCATAACGACATGTTTCTATATATTTTTCTAAATCATCATATACCTCCATCATATCAAGAACAACGCCGTCCATAACATGCAAACTTTCTTCGTTAATAAATTCTTCATATTTGAGTCTCATTGCTGTTTGAAGTTTTTTAAGAGTTAAATTTGTTATATAGCATCTAGTCTTAACTCCATACGAACCATCCCTCAATGGGAACAAAAACGTGAACGCACAAAAGTCATCGCCCTGAGAAAGATCAAATCCTAGAGCACAGGGCATACTCCAAAAATCTCTTCGTCTATGTGCAAGTGTTTCGTCATATGTAAAGAAATAAGTATATCCTTCCATTGGAAGACCAAATCTTTTTGCTAGAATATCATTTCTAGTAGCTGGAACGGCCTCAGCCCTCTCTACATCCAACTGATATGTTTCATAGGAAACAGTTCTTCCAAGATTTGGATTGGCTTTAATCCACATAGCAGGATCCGATACTTCTTTTACATCATCTAGTTTGTAATAAAATATTGAAACATGAGGATTAACATATACACCTTTAAGTATATCCATAAGTTCCATCTTAACTGTATCCCCAGAACTGTTACGAACGGTTCCCTCTGAACTCATAGCTACAATTAAATAACCCTCAAGTTTAGATGCTCCTTGTTCTAAAGCGCCAATAACATCTTCCCTAACATCTCCAGAAAGCCACTCATCAACCGTGGAAACATAAGGTCTTAAACCCTGAAGTTTGTCTATTGACATCGGACGAATTTCTAAAAGAGAACCAGTAAGAAAATTTTCAATACCCTTCTTAGTAGCCGCTAACTTTTGTCTATTAGCTCTAGCTCCGGTTGTATTCTGTAAAGAACCCTCTGTTAAAAATTTAAATAACGGTCCTCGCGCGCGCACGATAGATGTTCGTATTGGGGACATAACTTCTTCAGCCTGCTTCATTGTCGGCGCGGTTGTCACCTGATGTGTGGTTGCCGTTTCAACGTTCAAAAAGAAACTCTGTATGGTCATTCCATACATGGACTTTGCTGCGCCTCTTGCTACTATTAAGTATTGCTTATTTATTAGCCTCTTTTTTGCGCGCTTTCTTACATAACGTCCAGGCCTCCGGCCCTTTCCAGGTTCATAAACAGACCGTTCTACAAAGTAATACCAACCGAAAACCTGCTCGGCCCATAACTTAAATGAATCTAATAACTCAAGATCACTTCCATCTGTAAGAGTAAGTTCTGATTCACAATAAGCTATATACCCTTCGACAGCTTCACTATCGTAGTAAATTCCTGGATTTGCAATAAGATCATCAATCCTATTCATTTCCATAGAAATTTCTTTACATACTGGTATTTCTCCACGCATGACCTTATCACGAAACATTGCATAATACTTAGGGATAGCAGTATTTGATAAAGTCATGTTTACTTCTTTCTAGGAATGAGAACTAAGAACCGCATCAAATATATCTTTCACAAGATCATTCATTTGAGCATTTGCTCTATTTGAAATTTCTCTTTTTGCAGAGGTTGTTGCGGCTTTTAATAGGGTTGATCCAAGCCAAGAGATAACTTGTTTCCTACGATCAGGATGGATAGCATCATAACGTTTTTCTAAATCTCTCCGACTCAAATAAGTATTAAGTTCCTTATTACTCATTTGATTTCGACCCTTTTTCTTCAAGGATTTAGCTGATAAATAATCATCACTTCTTTTTTCTGTTTTTCCTCCGCCAGAACCCCCACCCTCTTTGCTCTTTCGACGAATACCCCATCGTTGGCCTTTTATTCCATGGTGTTCAAGATATGGTCGATCTAAAAGCGATTTATACATACTGTTGTTCCTCCTTATTCAGATAAAGTATCTACCGTAACGCCTAAACGCCACAAAATTTGATCGAGTTGATTCTCTATTGCTGTAACAGCAAAAGCATTTTGCGGAGGATCAAACATTAATCTTACTTTAAGTAAAATAAATCCTTTTGCCGACTCAAAAAGCAAAGAAGTACTCAAAAAATCAACCCAAGTTTGCTCGTGGTTAGTAACGATGAATCCATCAGTTGGGCCAACTCCCACCTGCGTTAGAGCAGATATAGCGGTGTTAATAGCCAGCAAAATCT
>CAZLJI010000004.1:0-26080 GCA_964559565.1 uncultured Ignavibacteriaceae bacterium
ATCTGTTGGCTGTGTTTTGTCAAAGGCCACGATTCACCTACATGTTAAAAGTTTGGCATTGCTCTTGTGTTTAATAAATCTTGAACAGTTTTTGTCATTACATATGAAAGTTGTTCTTTATAAAGTGCTGTTACATCTGCATAAGCTTCTAATTCGCCGTAATCAGCGTGTATATCTCGTGCTGTTCCATATGCAATACATGGCCCCCATTGGTCAAGCTCAGGTTGATCAGTTGCATTAACAAGAGGCGTAACAACAGCGTACGCTTTTACACGGAAACGATAAGCGGTATCTGGAACGGGATAAAATTGAAATTGGTTATTATACATTAAAACTGCAACAGGTCTTCCAGAATTAAATTGTGCAAATGAAAGATAAATATTTTGTCCATTTGCTGGCGCTGTATTAAAACCAACGTTTATTGCACCTGTTGAATAATTGATCGTTGCAGAACCGCCAAGATTACCTGTGATTGCAATATTTGCAGTTGTCCATGTCTTATTAGTATCTTCAAATGTTTCTGTATTGTCGGTAATTACAAGAGTATCTGGCATGATTGGAAATTGTGTAACTGTCGTTGCAAAAGCTGTAGTTACACCATCTCCCGTCCATGGCGTTAAACGAGAGATGTTGTATGGATTTTCAATGAAAAAGCGAGAAGGATCTTGATACCAAAAAAGATCAATATTGTCAATAAAGGCAATTGGTTCAAAATTTGTATAAGTTGCATTTGGCAAGTCGTACCAAGGTTGGTTAGCACTTGTTAAAAATTCATAATATGTATGCTTTCTATCCAGTTTAACTTCGGCTGGAAATGTATATTGATAATACTTGTTAATACGATCATCAAGCTCAGTATTTGACATTTCACCAGATGTTAAACGACCAGTTACTTTACGTACTTTATCACGAATATTTGCAAGTGTCCAAATTGCCATAATCTTCCTTAAAATACTTGACTCATTCTAAATCTTGGTTTGTCACCAATTTTCTTTTTATCCATTCCACCGCGACCATTTGGACGCCATTCCCAAAGTGGAGTACTGCAACTTTCTATATGACGTGCTAAAAAGCGAGGAACACGATATTTTCCACCATGAAACATTTGAAACGTATGGTGTAAACGTGTATTTCCATAAGAAAACTTATGCATAACACCAGGTTCTTCAAGATTGTAAAATTCAAATTCACATATTTCTCTTAAGTGTTTTTCTTCTTTTTCTGAAGATGGCTGCTTTCCAATAATCGGGAAATTTACTAATTCTTTTTCCGAGATTTGTCTTTTTGCTCCGATATCCATATTAACTCCATTAAATTAAGTGGGGGAAAATTCCCCCACAATTTTTATGTTACATTTTCTTCGCCGTAACAAATAGCGACCATTGACTCAGAATTTCCGCCAACGGCGTTTGTTCCAAGAGTCAAACCACGAATGGCTTTATTTTGAACTGGAATAGGATCACCGTTTGTATCTGAAACACGTGTAACAACACCACCAGAGACATAAACGCTATAAGCGCTAGTGTTCTCTACTAAAGTGATTGTTGTTGATGTAACAGATGCAACAGTAAACTCACCGTTCAATCCATTAGCGGCAGAACTATCATCGGCAAGCTCAGCAACTTTAATTGTGTCACCTGCTGCAAAACCAAATGTTGCCGTATCATTAACAGTAAGTACACCTGGACTTGCGTTTGAAAATCCGCTAATGGAAGCTCCAAAAGCAGCATCTTGCGCAAGAGGTGTTACACCGTTAGTTGTTGTATATGCTGGTACTCCTACGTTAAAAATAGAAGCATCTGCCATGTCTGCCGTCCAAGCTAATGCCGCGGCTGTAGAAAGGTTGAAAATATCAATCTTAGCTACAGTGAACCCTGTATTTAGGTTTCTAGCAACAGCGGTACTTGGGTTTGTCCAAGCAAATCTTTTTATCTGTGCCATGTTTCCTCCTTATGAGTGTGTAGCCATTAAATTGACCATAAACGCATCGTTTAAGATACGTGCTACAAATGGGTGTTGCCATCCAACAGTACCCCTTTGATGTAATGGGTCTGCTGATCCAGCTGATCCCAATGGCTCAATATAAAAGTCACCTGTTTCACCTTTTAGATGAATAACCGCATACGCTTCTTTACCAACAATAAAATTGTTGTAAACTGCTGGTGTTGCACTAGAAACACTACCTACAGATGTATACAGCCATCTTACGTTACCTGTACTACCCCATTCGTTCTCAATTGAGCGCATATTGCTACCATAATTAGTCGTACTTAAGAAGTTTGAAACATTCTCAAGATCGTCTAATAAATCAGTATCAATAAATCCCCAAAAGGCAGGTCTTACTGGCGCTGTTGCAAAATTTCCAGAAGCTGGTATCATTTCAGAAATCATATCAGCATCATTACCAAGAAGCTGTTTTACAGCCGCGTCAATATCTGCTTTACTTAATTCTGTTGGTGTGCTACTATTAACGCCGTTACTAGATAGTAGAACGGAACTTGTAGAAGCGAGAACATCGCGAGTTACCTCGTCGATTGTTTGTGCCATGTTTTGCGCTAATAAACGCGCGCTTTCATTTAAGCATTCTGTTACTTTCGGCTTAGCTATGCCTACTGACCATATTTCTATGGCGGAGATGATTCTTCGACCCTCTCTCACTACCTTTCGTATAGTGTTCAGACTATCGCATCCCTTTCGGGTTTTCTCGTTTAGTCGTTTACGGTATACAATTAATCTAACATATGATATAATCCTACTAAAAGGATTTATATGTGGACTAAAGAGCAGCTTGCTTATTTGGCTGGTTTTATCGATGGAGAAGGAACCTTTTATATTCAAGAGGTGAAAAGGAAAAATTTTCTTGATTATTGGCCTAGGTTTCAAATTGTTAATACAAATAAAGAAGTTATGTATTGGATTCATGAAACATTTGGTGGAATCATTCATTCTAGAGATAGAAGTAATGAATCTCGCAATTGGCGCGTTCAATATCAATGGTATGTAACCAGAAATATCCTTGATAAAATTCTTCCCTTGATTCTCCCTTACCTTATTATTAAAAAAAAGCATGCTGAGATAATGATTGAATTTAGAAAAACATTTTTGGAAAAGAAAACGTTCAGGGTTACACCCGACACTATTACTTTTCGTAGAGAATGTCTCAATAAAATTCGCCAACTCAATAATCCTTAATTATACTTCCGCCATGTTTCCATATTAAGCAGCTTCCTGCATAACGTAGGGGTCCATGTCAATTAGAGAAAATTTATACAGGGCCTGTACGTTAACCCTGTCTTCTACTGTTAGCTCGACCTGATTTGTGATCGTTACGAAATTTCCGTAAAAATCAACACGGGCTTTAATATCAGTAACGCTTAAAGGCGCTCCTGGAGGTGTAATTCCATCGACCAATGGGATTGGTACAGTGGAAAGTCGTGCGTATCTTCTAAATACGATGGTATCACCATTTTTACTCGGCAAAACTCTTTTTTGAGCGAATCTTGTATGAATGAGCGCTGGATATGCGGTCATCAATAACAAGCGATCATAATATTCTCGGACTGCCGGAGGTAAAACGGCTACTGTTGTCATTGCCATAAAAACTCCTAATATGCGAATCCAAGGTTTTTCTGAACTTCTTTTTGAAAGTCAGCATCAGACATGTCCTTATATCTTTTAGCTGTATTCATAGCAGAATTACGCTCAACACTGGCAAGCGATCCTGATTGTTGAGAATTTTTTATGATCTTCTCAGCATCAGCATTTTGCTTTTTGGTTTTTTGTTGGCTTTTATATGCGTCAGAATTTTTTGCTAAATAATATGCAAGTTCATAGTCCTGAGTGCGTTTTAAAGAGTCCATCAAACTTGGATTCTGTTTAATAACTTCAGGTAAATATTGAGTAATTACATGTTGGTAATCTGGATACTTTTGCGTCATTCGCAACTCATCGAGCACAGGTTTGAACTGATTTTCACGCTTCGCTACAAGTCTTTGAAAATCACCAACTGTTAAAACATCATCTTTTGTTAAGCCGTCAAAATCATCTTCAGGCTTTTGAGATGCTTGCTGCTGTTGCGATTGCATGAGAGCAATATGATCCTTTATTACTCGTAATTCTTCTTGTAAACTTTGTCTTTGTGCACGTTCAGCTTGTAACGCTTCTAAAGGAACTGATTGTGAAACAGCTTCATTAGAAATATTATCTGCTGGTTGTTGATCATCGTAGACACGATCTACCTGAGCGGCGGCCTCAGAAATTACGCCCGTTTCTAGTTCATCATTCATGTGTATATTTTATTGTGTTTGTCGTCTGCGTGTGGCTACAGACGTAAATTTATTGTGTTATATATGCTCCAGGTATTGATGTTGTTTCCGTGATCACTTTGTCACACGGTTTTCCACCAATAATTGCAGCTGCGTTATAATCAATTGGGACTTGTGGCATATTAATATCCCATTTGATCTCACCAGTTTTATTATTAACTTCACCTGTAATCATCCCCACTTGTGGAGATGGTTTTTTTCCATAAGCTTTAATATGCTTTACCAATGTGGGCTTACCATCAACATTCGATTTCATTCTTTTGGCAAATAGGACAATCCAATACGGCTCTTGTCTATTTTTATTTGCATCTATAATCTCTTGAAGCTTCTTGTTATCATCTTCAATAATCGCATCTCGTGTCTCCCCAATCTCTTGAGTCATAAAATCTCCATGTAAAGCGGCTTTACTTAATACTTGTAGTTATAAGCTTCTTTTGGATATCCTTTCATTCCAGGTTTATACGGCTTTACTTCACTATAGCCCTGACCTTCTGGAATTTTAATATTCATTGGTTGCTTTTCATGCCCCATAACTTTTTCTTTCATGTTATTTGGCATATATTTCTCATTTTTCATATTAGCCTCATATTTTTTCATTCCTCTAGATTCGTCTCTACGGTCTTTATAAGATTGCTTCATATCTTTTTCTTTACCGTTTCTCATCGCTAAATTTTCATCTAAGCGATCGTTGTAGTCTTGTTTGTATGCCATTTAAACCCCCATTTGTTGCGGTATTTGTGATGGAGCAGCACTTTGTTGTAATGCTGCGACACTTTGCTGTGATGGTATCGAACTTTGCTTTGTGATCATCACATCATCAGCTTTAATTTGAGTTTCTTTAATGGCGTTTGACTCTTCCATCATGCGAACGATACTTAAATAACGTAACAGCTTCTCATCATCCATTTGCTGAAGCTCTTTAATGGCTTTTACACGTGATAATGCGCTATCTGCACGATCTTGAATTGCTTTTGATGCTCGTTCATCTTCAAGCCCTAAGTTGGCAACAGAACGAGTAAATCTTTCTTTTGCAAGTGCAACATCGCTGATCGCTTTTGCTTGAGCCATTTTTGATTGTGAATCGAGTAACTGCTGTTGAATTTGGGCTTGTTCTTGAGCTTGTTGTTGCTGTGCTTGCTGATTTTGTATAATTTGCTCATTAACTTTTGATTTGCCTTGAAGAACGGAAGCTTCATACAACATTTGAGGTGTAATCGGACTGCCATTCGGGCCACCAGTAATTTGATATAAATCAACCATTTGTCTAAAGCTCATTTGCTTTTGACTATCTGTTAAGAGACCCTCTTGAATGGAAATATCATATTTTGTTAAGTCAACATTATAAAACTGTTCTGATGGCGGTTCATTTAAAATGCGTTCAATCTTTTTTGGTGACCAATTTTGAATTAATTTAAGAACTTTTCTAGATATTGCTTTTTGACATGCTCTTAAATTATCAAATAATATCTGCTGACCAGTTAATGCTGATGACTGCCTTAACATCATCATAATTCCCGATTCATTACCACTTTCAGGCATACCAAAAGAAGCATCATTAATACCGATTGACTCGTTTACATCTCTATCAAACAGTTCTTGCATTTGAAACATACTTGGAGGCACTTGAGCGGGAAGTATTTTTTCAATTGATCCAGGCTGTGAACCAGGTTTTTTCCAGATTACTTTTCCTTGGGATGATTGAAATAATGATCGTGGATTTACAATGCTTCCATCTTCAGCAATCCAACCAGAATTAATTTGTGAATCAATGATATCAATCATTTGAGATCTGCGACGATTTGACTCTTTTTGAGGGTCAATCATTACACGAATTGCAGACTGTAATTTTAATCCCCATTCATCTGATTCTGGTTCCCATACTGCAACACATGGCGCACATGGGTATTCATCAAGACCGTATGGGTTTATTTCTGACTTGATATGTTCATCATTAACAATAATATGCTTTTCAATGTACCTCTTTGGGCGTTCAATGATCTTTAAATTATCATACATTGATAACAACATCTGTTGACGTTCTTTTGGAACATTGAATTCCATATATTCGGCTGTTTCTGTATCAATTAAATATGGAACGTTTTTCCATTTCTGCTCGAAATATTCGTTATAAGCAAGTAAGTCTTCACCGTTAGGCTGACGCTGATATGGAAGCCATGTGAATTTATCGTCTCTTTCCCAACCATACTTTTGAAGATCATAAATTAACTTTTTATGCTCTGGAAGCATTGACGCTGTTTGTGCTGCACTTAAATATTTGCGTTTCATTAAATAATTACAGTCACGCCACTCTAGGCTTGAGAAATATGGATCACAGATAAATCCAGAAAACGGTGTTCTAACGAAGCATATATCACCATCAAGAGGATCTGATGAATAATCCATGTAAACTTCAAGTAAATTCCATCCCGTCTTCAGAGCGCCAGCAAATGCGTTTGAGATCAATTCATATGCATTTCCGTGACTAAGCACATATAAAAGCAATTGAGACATTTGATCAGCAGTTTTTTGATCCCCGTTTTCTTGCGGAATAACTACAGAACTGAGACGATTTTTAATTTGATAGCCTACAAGAGAATCAATTACACGTTTTATTCTATTGAATACGAAAGCACTTCGGCCTTCTTCAAATAGTTTACGCTTTTCTTTATCATCCCACTGATCACCCAGATAATACCGTAAATCCCGTTCAGCTTTTGGATAATAGTCATTCCAAGCGTAATACGCCTCTGTATATGCTTCATCAAACTGTTGAACGATTCTATCCTTGCCCATTCAATCTCTATATGTGTAATAAATTGCGCTGTTAGTTAAGGTGAACAGCGCAACACCTAAATTAGAAGGGATCTCTAATGGATTTTTGAACCCTATGTTTTAAATTAATTTATTGCTACATAAATTTTTATTTATTGAATTTTCAACAGAGGCTATTACTTATATAAATATAATATTATATTTATTCTTCTTCTTAAGGGAGTGTGGAAATGTTGATAAATAGGGGGTTTTCTCTTGAAAAATAGCTGTTTATAAATTGTTAATTCATGGTATATAAGTAGTGACTATTGAACATTTCAATCATTTTTAAACAAAAAAATAAAGATATCTTCAATAGATTTTATAACTTATCTACAAGTGAAAAGTGGGAATTATGAATGATGAAATAAATGAAGATTCTATAAAAGATGTTAAAGCTCTTTCATGTGATTTAAGAAATTTAATTTATGAAAAAGTTAAAAATAAAGAAAACCAACCATTTATCATTATAAATGCATTATTAGAGGCTTTGTCTCATAGTATTCTTTGTATAAATGACGAAGAAGACATTGATACAATAATAGATCTAGCTATAGATGTAATAAACGATTGTAAAAATAAAGAAGTTAGGGACGAATATAAAAGAATTAAAGATTTAATGGGTAATGAATAAAAAAATTAATAAAATCCAATACATTTAAATTTAGAAGATATAAGTGATGAGTTTAACAAAGATTAAATCTGCATCTTTCGCAATACTTTGTTAATTGCATTTACAGTGCGATCTAAGCGTTCTTTTGTTAACGGATGTTGACGATCAACTGTTAAGCTGATGCCCTCCTCATTCTCAAGACGATCAAGAAATTCATCATTGTTCAGAGGCAAAGGATCGAGCTTTCTTAAAATGATTTCTTTAAAACGCTCATTTGCTTTTTCGATATCAAGATCTGTCATTTCGCCAACAAATTTAAATTTTCCCTTGGCAGTTGGATACATGTGACTTTCTGAATCATTGCTGCTTCCGCAACAACAGCAACTCAAACTTCTACATGTCGGAACAAATGAAAATGAAACAGTAGGAGTGACATTCATGATAACATCCTTGTTATTTCTTACATTAATATGTTATATATTTTTTTTGAACAAGAAAATTTTGATATACGAGAAACATAATGACATAGATTAATTGCAACGAAAAATTACCAAAGCCGTATGAGCCCGTGTGGATATATTGGCGAAATGATCATGTTGCAATCGGTTATCATTTGGGAGACGATTTCGAAGATGAAGACGGCTGGTACTCAATGGAAGATGAAAAGTGTCGATGGGCTACGTGTTGGATGCCGATAAAAAGACCAAAACCACCAAAAATAAAAAAATGATTGATTTAGAAAAAATTATAACAACAGTAATTATAACATTTGTTGGTATATTCGTCTTTTGTCTAAGTTATATTACTTTTGAAGAAATTCGATTTTGTTATGCTGATTCATATGAAGTAGAATGTGAGCTGATTCATATAAATTATTCTCCATCAACTTGCAAAACACATATAGCTCCAATTATTTCTTCTAACGGTACCGTATCTACAGCTATATATACTACGGGAAATTCTGAAAAGAAAAGCACGCTATGGAATTGTGGAAAATTCGGTCGTTTATCATCTGATCGTAATGATGTTTTTCAATTTTGCAAAGAAAAATCTATTTTAATTATTCGATCTAATAACTATGATACTCGAATAGTTGGAATAATTCGAAATTAAAGATAAATAGTCATAAAGTAGAAAGAACTGAAGGGTGTCGAGATCCTTCAGTTCCCTATAAGATTTCCGAATTACTACGACGGAATCTTTTTATATAAAAAAAATAATTTTTTTACAAGACTTTTTAAATTGTATTTATCTCCCGACGAAAAAATTATAAAAAAAAAGAAACAAGAGAAAGAAATTTATTTAAAAAGATATGAAGAAGCAAAAGAAAGATATTTTGCAGATCCTACAGAAAAAAATAGATACGCATTAGCTTGTAATATTGATATTTTAAATAAAATTGATTATACTATTTATAAAATTCAATATAAATAAATTTATTTAAACATAAAAAAGTTAGTAGAATATTATGCCTTGTATGTGTTGATATGAACCCGAATAAGAAGAAAAAAGGATAAAAATGAGCGCAATTATTATTAACGGCATTGAATATATAAAAAAAAGCGAATGTGAAAATATGTGCGATGACTATTATATTGTACGTACACACAGCGCAGGCGTTTTTGCTGGATATATTGAGTCACGAAAAGATAAAGAAGTTGTGATGAGAAAAGCTAGACGAATTTGGTACTGGGACGGTGCAGCGTCATTAAGCGAACTTGCAATGAATGGCACTTGTAAGCCAGAAAACTGCAAATTTCCTTGCGAAGTTGAAGAAGTTATTTTAACTGAGGTAATCGAAATCATTAAATGTACAAAAAAAGCAAAAGATTCAATTAAAAACGTAAAAATTTGGTCTGCTTCTGATGATTGATTTAAACGGCAGCGGTTACGGTAAAGGTGATGGCAGCGGTAGAGGTTTCGGTAACTGTGACGGCAGCGGTTTCGGCAGCGGTGACGGTAGCGGTTACGGTAACTGTAAAGGCAGCGGTTTCGGTGACGGTTGATTTAAACGGCAACGATTTCGGTAACGATTTAATAAAAGCGGTTGATGATTAATGCTGATAATGATAATATAAATTTACTCTATGGTCAATAGATGTTCAGTTTAGCGCCAATACGTAAAAGTTTTGGCGTTTTTTTTTATTGCATTAAATTCTATTGTTTGATATCTTCTATTGCATAAGACAATATATGTTTAAATATATTATCAACTGCCGAATAGGCAGCGGACATTTTTGTTTGATTTGTCACTTGAGTTGCTGTTTAATCCACATTAAATCGTAATTCAAGTGATTTTTTTACAAACCGACGTACCACCTTCGTTCCATTTCAAGCGCTTCATCTTCTGTCATCGCATTTCGCGGCTTATTGAAAAAGTGTGTAAAAAGTACGTAGCGTTCAGCGTCTTTACAATTTTTGACGAGTATATTTTCAGCAAAATATTCATGATAATTTTCAACATGAATATTATAGACGGTTTTTTTCCCAATAATTCTTTTTTGAACAGGATTTATTACAATATTTTCTTTTTGAATATTTATTTGTTGAAAATTGTTTATTACAAAATAAGCAGTTTCGATATTCATTATCAATGTGACTATCTCTTCGCCATTTTGACTTGCAACTATTCGAACAAAATTTTGGTTCTCTTGCTGTTGAAGTGAATTGTTTATCACATTGTTGACAGATATAAGACTTTGATTTTTTATTTTTCCACTGCTCTTTTGCGTGCAATGAATGCCACTTTCTTCCCTCGTCGCTTCGATGCCACTCTTTTGCTTTTTCTTGTACAACTGTAGTAAATTGCTCTCTGTGTCTTTTAACTTTATCGCTAATTGTTTCAGGATCGTTTGCATGATGGGAAAGGTGTTGAAAAGCTGATATACATTCGAGATTGCTAATGTCGTTGTTTGATTGATCACCGTCTTTGTGATGAATATGGTATCCTTCTGGAATTTCTCCATTATAGAATTTCCAAACATCTCTGTGTAAATATCCGTATCCTTGCAAACAATGCGATTTGTGCGCTCTGAAATAAGTTCTGTCGCTAAGATTTTTAGATTTTGGATATCGTCTGTATTTGATTCCTTGAAATTCGACTGTTTCAACCATGGTAAATACTCGCAATTAATAAATAACATATCAGATGTTAAAAGATTTTTTGCTTCTTTCCAACCTTCAAATGTTAAAAATTTATGATCAGATGTGCAGTTGATTTTTTTCCCGAAGATATCAAATTCATAAATATCTGAATCATGTTTAAAAGTTTCAATTACTTTTTGATAACCTCTTCTTGTTAACACATAATCATCAATCTTAATATTTTCTATGTTACATAAACCGATCGATGTGATAATCTTTGTACCAGACGCGAAACAATGATCATTGATTTTCAACGGCTTATCTTCGCCTTTTGCTGATGCTTTTGAGTCCCACACATAATTTGAGTATTCTTTGATAACATTTGTGCAGTTGCAACATATTTTGTATGTTCCGTTAGATAAAAGCTGACCTTGAAATCTAATTCCTGGAACAACATCATTATTAGCATCAATAATATTGTTGATACCGTTTCGTCTAAGCTCTTGTTTGAAAGATGCAGCCGATGGATCGATATAAATGTAATCAACACGATAACCGTCAATGAAATCAATAAAATCTATTGCATATTCATAGTCTGACTTTTGACGTTGTGTTTCTCTGCTGTCGTAGTAATATTCTTTTTCTAACCAAATATTAGGATAAAGAGCATCGTTATACCCCAACAAAGTGAATACGCAAGGATTTGTAGTGCCATAGTCAATACCGACCAAATAATATTTTGCATTTCCTGGGGGATGCGGAATAACATGCGTATCTTCGTCAAAAAAATCATAAACCGCACCTTCGGCCATGACCCACAAGCCTTCGATGTAACGCTTGTACCACAGCCCTTTGTATTCTTTTTTCAACTCTTTTTTATAATCTTCATCAAGAGCCGGGTTATCGTCAATATTAAAAGAAAATACTTTACAATTTAACTCATGTTGACGATCGATGATATCTGTCTTCACCCAGTGATAAGGAGAGTCGGGGTTTGTGTTTGCAAAGAGTTGTGCTTTCGGTATTGAAAGCCTTGATAACAGCATCTTACAGAAACTTTCGGGAAGCAAAGTTAACTCTTCAATCAATGCGCCTGCGAATTCAGAACCGCGGATTTTTGCTTCTGCTCGTTCATCATTTGCAGCTACAACATACATAATACGACCGTAAAGCTGTACTTCACCTTTGCCGATGGAGTATTTTACTGCTGAACCAACGAGCTCTTGAAGCGGAAGTATAATGTTTCTTTTAATTGTCTTTTCTGTACGTCCACAAATGATCAGCGGTCCTTTTGGGCCAGAACGACAGAACTCAAGCCACCTTAGTAAGCAAATAAATGATTTACCTGCACGTACAGGGCCTTCAAAAATGTTGATACGCGCATCTGATTGCTGATAACATTCTATTTGTTTGTTACTTAATGATTCAATGTGCATATAATCCAAATAATATTTTAAAAGCTTGTCTTACTTGAATCGGAACTACTGCATTTCCAAGCGCTTTAAGTCTGTCCACTTGGTGGGGTAGCCCATCAGAGCGCTTACCCATCTCGGACACAGTCTTTTGCCAATCGTTTCGGGATTCAAACGGCCAATACTCTGACTTGTCGTCTCTCCGTGTTTTCCTGCTTGAGCAGATGGACATGGGCTGTTGGGCCACATTTCCGCATAAGCTACTTGCTCGTTCAATCTTCCCGATATCCTCCTTCGACTGTTGCTGTTGCCTCGATGCAGTGCTCTTTCCAGAGCTTTCCCTTTTCTTACTGGTAGATGTTCCATTGTGCTTGGAGTAAGCCAACAAAAACCATCTTTCACGTCTATGTAATGCTCCCACGGACGCTGCGGATACAACACACCATCGACAATCATACCCCACCGCGGCAATTTCTCTAACGACTTGAAGTCCTCCTCTGCTTGTGATAGCGGGGACGTTTTCAAGGAATATGAACTTGGGCTTGATTTCTTTGGCCAAGCGCACGATCTCAAAAAATAGTCCGCTTCGCTCTCCTTCCAAGCCTTTTCCAGCTCCTGCAACAGATATGTCTTGGCATGGTTACGGGAAGCCTCCGTAGATGATATCGATATCATCTGCGTTGACTTCCTTACCTCCTTTACCACTATAGGGTATTGGTCGGTTATGCTTATGCCATTCGTGGTGGCATTTTTGGCAGAGCCAACGGATAGAAAGAGGTTTGTTATAATCGTCATGGTGTGCTTGGATCGCCGTACGTCCATCCGCAAATCGTGATTCATCACCGCACTCTGAACATTTTCCAGGATTATGCACCCTTCCATAACGGATTTCATTTTCAAGGATACCTTGCGCTCTTTCGTCGGCCCTTGCTCCTCCACGATAAAAATGATTGTCTTTTCCATATCTTTTTTGTGATCGCATCGTTGTTCTACGGCGAAGTAAGTCCCACATTGCCTGTCTAGTTACTCCGTAAATATGTCCTAGATCACCCAGAGACATCCCATCATCGTAACTTTTAACAGCTTCTAAAACCTGCTCTTCAGTGAGTTTTTTTAATTTACCTGCCATGCAATCTGACTCCTGTTGGAGACATAATATCTCGTCTATACACGTCTTATCAAGACTTGTAATATCATCCCATATTAATGCTTTGGGCAAATCCCCTTCTTGCATTCTTGACAGCAAGACGCTTTGGCAGTAGGGGTCGATTTCACAGTAAGCAACGGGTTTACAATAGTCTCTGAGGGCAAGTGTGATGCCGCCGATTCCCGTAAATAAATCCAGACCATTGAGCATAAATTTCTTTATTGTTGATGCAATTTATTATAATATAAATATCATCAACAAGTTGATTTTTTTCAAGATAAGATTTGATATTATATAACTTGTGCGTATTTGTTATTTTCGCTATCTCTTAACAAATTTTCGCTGTATCTTTTGAATTCGCTTTTTGTCTCGATTGTATTTAACTTTTCAAGTAGAAGTGACAGCTTTCCATTAAAGTCTTCCAGCGTTTCAGGATTTTCTTTTTGACCGAGTTTTTGCTTGCCGAGCCAGATCGCCATGGCGGCGTTGGTTTTGCTTAAATTGAACTGATTTCGTCGTAAAGAAGCATAGCCGCCAGCAGAAAATCGTTTATAACTATCGTTAAAACTTTCCCCGTAATGTCGCTTGCACCAGGCATCAACTGAACGGATGTCACATCTGAAAATACTGCATATTTCGTCATTTGTACACCAAACGAGACATAATCCTTCGAATACCTTTGGATCATAGTCTCTGGGCGGTCTGCCGTTCGGTTTACCAGTTGGTTTTCGTGCCATCATTCACCTGTGCGTTGCGTTTACGACGCTCTTGTGAGCGTGATTTTGTCATTTCTTTGACGAACTTATCATTTTCTAACACATAATCTTTTTCATACTTTTTTGCAAACGCTTCTGCATCTTTTTTTGAATTAAATGTTGTCGAAAACGTTTTTAATCCGACTGACCGAAAAACGACTCGATATTTAATCGAGCCGCATTTGTTTGAATAGTTGTAAATTGAAGACATTATTCTGATTTTTCGATATTTAACTGAATTGCGTCGCCGTTTATTGAAACGCTTTCAACTTTTGCAAACAGTTTTGTTTCTTGATTAAATGTCATTAAATTATCATGACAACAGCGAATTTCTTCAACTATATTTGCTAACTCTTCAATGTTTGCATCATTAATAATTCTATAAACTTCAATCAATTGTTGCTGTCTTGTTTGTAGCATTTTATATCCTTTTGTTTTATTTGTTTGTTTCAATTATTTTATATGCCCAGTATTCTTCTTCTCGTTCGGCTTCATTTTCAAGTAATTTTTTTGGTACTTTTAAGCGAAATTTTGATCCTTTTTCAATTAATTTGTACCAATTTCCAAGCTGTTTAGTGCCGATTTCTCCAAAAACTTTATATACATCTTTTTGAACTTCTGCGCTTGAATACATGCTCTTTCTTTTTACAATTGTATATCCAAAAAAATCAGCAACATTAATATGATGTTCAAAAATCTTTATTAATTCGATTTCAACAGTAACAAGTTCTGAGCTGAAAACTTCTTCGATTAATTCAACTTCTTCTTCTACAATTTTTAAAAAAACCCAAGCTTTAGCTTCTTCATCCCAGCGTCCGCCCAAATCTTTGCATTTTTTATGTAAAATTGAATTATATGTGTGATGAGTTAAAAATATTTTTTCATATGATTTTTTATCAAACATTTGATACCGTAAATCAGTACCATATTTTGATTTTACTGAAATATCTTCTAGTTCAAGATCGTGATCGCCAATTATTAAATCTTTTGTAAATTTATTAATTTTTAATTTACATTTATATCCGTTTGCATTTTTGCATTCAAACCATACGCGATTTTTTTTAATAATAGTTAATTTAATTTGTTTGATTTTAAATAAAATGTTACTCTCTGCACTCACTACAATCACCGTCATCATAAAGTTGAATGTCTTCTTTAAAACCTTCGCTTCCGCAGTATGAGCAAGTATAAAAAGTTTCAAGCTTATCTCCGTTCATCATAGCTACTTGAAAATCACTGTTTGTTAGAAATACATAACCGCTATTTTTATTCATCATAGCTTGAACATCTTCTTCATAAAAATCTTCCGGGAGTCCTTCATCTCTCCAAGCTTGTAATAGCTCAATCAACATGTTTCTTTCTCTAGAGCCAAAATCTGATAAGTTTGTAGTTGTTATATTCATATGTATATTCCTTAATTTGTTTATTTTTATTGTGTTACGTAAAAGAATATAACATTTTGTGCAAATTTTGTGCAAGTAAAAAGATAAAAAAGGTAATGTTTATTAATTAAAATAATTGTTATTTTATTTTAACTTTATATGATGCGCCAACATATTGATCAATAATTGTTGCAATTTGATTTTCTGCTTCTTGAAGATGACTTACATCCGAAAATGTGATTGTTATCGTTGCTTTTTGTGAATTTTGTTTCTCATTGCTTTCCGAATTCGGCAATGACTCAATGTGTAATTCTTCAAATTTAAATCCGCAATCAATTAACTCTTCTGCTTCATAAAATGCAGATAATAAATCAAAGTCAAATTCGCCTTGGTTGCGATTTAAACGTATCGCAAGACGCTTTATTTCATCTTCTGAAAGCGCAACATCAGGAACGTACACATCAACAGTTTCAATGCCCATTTTTTTTAATGTTGTCACACGTTGATGACCGCCAATAATGATATTATCATGATTGATAACAATTGGTTGACACACGCCGAAATCTTCAAGTGAGCGACGCAAATGTTGCGCATCGTGCTTTGACATACGACGCGCGTTTTTCTTATTATTTTTTAATTCAGAAACTTTACGTGTTTCAATCTTCCAATTTATCATTTTTAAACCAATTTAAAAACTTTTCGATATATGTTTGTGAAGTGTCTTCTTCGTTAACGCCGATTAAGTCTAAAAATTCTTCTGTAAGATCTTTTTCCATTTTATTCAAATTTTCTCTTTCTTGATGAATTTGTTGAATACTTGTAATGTAATATCGTAAAAATTCTTTATTAACTGTCACTTTCTACCTCAACACAATCTTCATCAACACAATCTTCATCAAGATCTTTTTCTTTACAATCTTCATCAAGATATTCATGAACAGATATTTCAATATAACGCACTTCTTTTAAATCAAGCCAAAATCCGTTTAATCCGTTTTTTGCAATATAAAATTCGCCTTCTTTTAGCCGTTGAAATAAATCTTTTAATTCATTATATTTTACGCAAACTGCAACATTTTGCGAATCTTTGTATACGAATTGTGCAACATATTGTTTTTCCATTTTATTACTCACGATAATTTGGTTAAATTTAAAATTTAATATATAACATAGAGGAAAATTATGGCAAAAGAAAAAATTTATAATGAAACAGCAGAAGCTGTTATCTATAAGACAAATGACTATTCAAAATTCAAATTTTTTGAAGAAAATAGAGAGATATATCATGCTGCAAATTTAGAAAATGATATATTAAATAATAACAAATTAATTTATCATCCGATAACAATCACGCAAGATTACGAAATAATCGACGGACAACATCGTTTCAAAATTTGTGAAAAGCATAAACTTCCAGTTTATTATATGATTGATCACGAATACAAATCTATCGACATGGCAACTGTTCAATCCGCAAAGCCTTGGGGAATGAATGATTGGATTCATTATTATACATTAAGAAGAGTTTCACCTTATGAATTTGTTGAAAATTGTTTGAAAAATAATGAAATTAATCCAACTGTGTTTATGCAAATATTTATCAGATTAGATCATCGAGCATCTATTAAATCGATCATAAAAGAGGGTAGTTTAAAATTAAAATATCCGCAATTATTTATAATTGAAATATTAGAAAAATTTCACGAAATATGTAAAATTGTAAAAAATATAAGCGGATTAAAATATTTACCAGCTTCTTTTCAAAATTCTGTTTTACAAGTTCTTATTTTAGAAGAAATCGAATATTCAAGATTAATTAAACAATGTGAAAAATATCCCGAAAGGTTGATTTCAGCATTAAATTTACGTAAAATTCCGTTGATTAAAGAATATATTATAAGAAATTTATATAATCATAATCATTCAAATAAAATTAAAACTACTGAATATTTAGAATGTTTAACGTTTTAAATAATTAAAATGGCAACGGAGGATCTTCATAATGCTGTGAAGGTTCTTCGTTAAATTTATATTTAACAACCTTATCTTTGTTTAAGTACTTCTTAATTGCATTTAAAGCGTCAAACATAAATTCACGAAACACTTCTTGCTTACGAAAATAACCAATGCTTATATACTTTTCTTCGCCTTCTTTTGATTTATATTCATACTGCGGAAGTTTTACCCAGGCTTTATCATCTTTTTCAAATAATCGAAAATTTGGTATTTCCATTCCAAGTTCTGAAATATATAAAGTTGCAAAACCGACCAAATAACCACTGTTTACTTCTTTAAAATTTACACATTCAATCATATTAACTCATTTATTATTATTATTTTAATTTAACGTTTTTTTGTTGATTTTACCTTTTTTTTTGGCAATTTTACATTTTTTGGCGTTTCTTCTTCAAACTTTTTCGCAAGCTTTGGATCAGTTGCCCACAAGTATTTTCGTTGCGCTTGAGATTTTATTGGCATGCTATTTTTCCCACTTTAAAATCGTTTTTTGATGCAATATCATAATAAACGTGTTGACCGTCTTCATCCGACTCAATAAAAATTCTTAAGATGTCTTTATCAAGCTTCCCGATCCGATTTGCTTTTTTAATTAAATACTCAAGATCGCTTAAAGTTACATCATTTTTAATTGTTATTGCATGTTCTGTAGTCATGTTATTCTCCAAAGAATAAATTTTAATATTCACTCTTGGTTTATCAGAATACACTTTTTTACACAAAAGATGAGCTATTTGCGCGTCATCTTCATAAACGATTTCATTCATGCAGTCCAAATAAAACTTAATGTAATTGTCCAAGTCCGGTCTTTTGATGCAGTAATCACCAATTTCTGTTTTTAATGCATCTGTATTCGCATATCGCGGAATTTTAATGTAGAATGTCATCTTGCACATCAAAATTCCAGTAACAGGCTTTAAAATGCGTTTATTGATACATTGCTGTTTGATTCCATATTGAATTTCTTGTTTTTCATTTCGTTGGGGGTTATATACATGACCTTTTTTTGAAAATCGTGGTCTCTGCTGTGGTATTGCATCTCCGTATATCGTGCAATTAAAAATCATACTTCTTTTTTCCAAAGTTGAACCTACGATATTTTTGCCAGCCCACTTTTCCGTCAATTACTGGAACCTTCGCTTTTTGTTGCGATACTTCAACACGCTTTCGATGACATTGTTTACAAACGTTTGTCAACTGACCTTTGACACGATAAAATTGATAAACAAATTTCGTTTCATTGCATTTTGAACACATATGTTCAGGCACTTCATCCATGTAATACCCCCAAGTTTTGGGGACATAACATTTATAAACTTTATTTTAAATTAAAATTCTTGAAAATTGTATTGCAAATTTTTTAAACGTCGATCTTTTCCATCGAATTTAAATAATTGATGTGAACAAATACGAGATACAATTGCGTCACCAAACATCTCACGTAACTGCTCTGAATTTAAATTTGTTGTGATAATCGTTCCTCGATCGTGACGGTTGCGGTAACGCTTATCAAGTATTGCATATAAATAATCTTTGAACGAATCAGACGGCGTTCTTGTACCCAAATCATCAATCACGAACAACTTTGCTTCTTGAATGCGATTGTATAAATAATCTGCGCTACCCCATTCTCTTTGATCTTTTTGCCATTTAAAAAATAAATCTGCTTGTGTGTAAAATAACTTTTCTAAATGTAGTGGAATGTGACAGTTGTTAAAAATTGCTTCTGCTGAAAATGTTTTACCAGTTCCATTTTTTCCAGCAAGTAGCATCATTCCACACGGGTTTTTTGAAAATTCAATAAATTTTTTAATATACTCTTCAGGTTGGTCAATGTTCATGTTTTTCCTTTATTAAAATTTACCGTCTATTGGAGATGAAACAGGATTTCCGTATTTGTCTCTTGTGCGCCGATCCACTTTTGCGTTTACGTTTTGCGATCTATAAGCTTTTTTGTTTTCTGCTGTGTCGTTAGCACGTGCAAACCACCCAATCAGAAACTTGCGCCACAGCTTCTTTTTTGCTTTAGAAGGATGTGCAAGCAACCACTGTTGCGCCTTGGCAATCTCTCGTTCAATGTCGATATCAGGGTAAGCTGCTTTCCATTGTTCAAGGTCGCTTTCGGTAATATTTTCAAATTTACCAGAAGAAGAAAAATAAATATCTGCACGTTGCTCGAACGAGCTGTGCGAGTAAGAGCTATTATCATCGTTTCGGGAAATGGTATCTTCATTTTTTTGGTCTGAGCTATATTTATTATTATTTGTTTTAGTATCTGTTTTAGTATGTGGTATAGGTGTCCCGATTTCGTGATTTGGATTTCCCGATTCCAGGTTTTCCATTTCCCGATTTCGGGAAATCGATTTCCCCAATCTAGCATACCAATTGTCTGTAAAAGTATACCAAACCGTCCGATCAAAAGGAGTTTTATTATAATTTCCTTTTTGAAGAATTCCCTTATCAATCATCTTATTCATCAATCTCTCAATCTGCTTTGTTGATAAATACGGAAAATGCTCTGCAAGCTCTTTTAATGTGCTATATGTCCAAAATTTGCCATCATGAAAATTTCGGTTCATTCGTGAATTATAAGATACCCAATATTGAAAGTGGTGTACAAGTATTGCAAGCTCTGCACTTTTTAGCTCTGTTGCAATATCAATATCAAATGTGTGATGTATACTCACAAGAATCCCTCCTTAAAATTTAAAAATATTATTTATTCACTTTTTAACAATGATTGTCAAAAGATCTTTTTATTTTTTTATACTTGTTATTTAAGGCAGTATCTTGTAAATTGAAACCGCCTTAAGGTAACTCCTTAAGGTAAATTGAAACCGCTTTAAGGTAAATTAAAACCACCTTAAGGTAACTCCCTTAAGGTAAATTGAAACCGCTTTAAGGTTATTTAAACCCTTTAAATTAAAACCGCTTTGTATAAATCCCTCCTTACAAAGCATTAGATTAAAGGGGCTTTGGCTTTATGGCCAAATCATATAAACGCCTTTCTTTTTTGGCGCATTTATGTGTATATTTTTATTGTGTTTGACCAGGAGTGTGGCAATTCCTGGTCTTTTTTATACGCTCTGACTTAATTTTTTCAGTGAACTTTTACTAATTTGCTTTGAATCATAAAATAAATTCAATGTCTTTTCCATTTCTAAAAGCATTTGCGCTTTAAATCTCGTCATATGATCATTTAACATTTTTCTACTTTCATCTTGAAGCAGTTCAACAAGTTCAACTTCACCTTTTGTTTCAGCGTGAATTATTAATGCTGTTTCTAAGCTGATCGCAACTTTTTTATGTAAAATATTTCTAAATCCTTGTAGCGACATTCCAATTCTTTTCGCAAATTGTAGTTGAGTTACTTTACTATTTTTCAAATATTCATTTAAATCCATTGTATACCTCGTTAATGATTAGAGAGTCATATACTATTGATATTTTTTTAAATAAAATCAAGAAAAATAAAAATGATGTACAACATGTTGCTTATTTTATTGACAACATATTGCTTATTTGTAAGAATGTATTTCGTTAAGCAACTGAACATTGTTTAATGTAAACACAATAAAATAAAACACATAAAAATTAACATGAACACATTTGAACTTAAAGAAGATGGTTATATTCACGAATCGGAATTAGGTGATTATAACTACTGTAAAGACATGATACGTAATATGATTAAATGTATCTATGAAACTGGAAATATTGCGGAGCTTGAAGACTCTTTTGAAGAGTTGGCAAATCAATACGATGTTGATTTACCTACAAGTGAGCCGATTATCGTTAGACGTCCAACATCAATGCTTGAAGAGTGGACAATTCACAATAACAATTATTTAAGAACATTAAAAGACAGAACAATATAGAAAAATACAGGAAAAAATAATGAATTTAATTACAAAAGATCTTGAAGATACAAAAAATGCGTGTAAATTATTAATGCAAACACCGCATTACAAAAATACAGGTGAAGCTGGTATGTTTGCGATTATATCACAATCAAAAGCTTTGGGTGTTGATCCCGTGCTTTCATTAAATGGCGGTTTATATTTTGTAAACGGTCGTGTTGAAATGTCTGCAAACATGATGAATCAATTGATTCGATCACAAGGTCACAGTATTTCAATGTCATCAAAATCAACTGATCAAATTTGTATATTGCACGGTAAGCGTAAAGATAATGGCGATACTTGGGTAGAGTCATTTTCAATTGAAGAAGCAAAAAAAGCGGGTATATATCGTAACCAATGGATCAAATATCCGAAAGACATGTTATTTGCTCGTGCTTTGTCACGGCTTGCTCGTCGCTTATTTCCTGATATTATCAAAGGTTGTTACGTCGAAGGTGAAATTTCAAGCGCAATTGAAGCTGAAACAATTGAAAAACTTGAAGAGCCAAAAATTGTTGAAATCGAAACAATTGATAAAATTACAATACAAGAAGCAGAATATTTAAATCATTTATTAGAATGCGATGACCACTTTAAAGCACTTGTTAAAAACTTTGTTAAAAATGATGCGAAAGTTAATGCAATCATTGATTTACCGCGTGCGACATATTTACGTCTACTAAAGCGTGCTGAAGAGCATTACGCAAAAGTTAAACAATCAAAAGAAGAAACTAAGGCAGGTGCATAATGTTAACACAAGAGCAAATTCAAGAACGTAAAAATTATATCGGTGCAAGTGATGCACCGATTATCATGGGTATATCACCTTGGAAAACTCCATATGAGTTATGGCAGCAAAAATTAAGTCTTGTTGAAGATAATACAGATAATTTTGCAATACGACGTGGTAATGATCTTGAGCCTATTGCACGTAAAGCATACATCAATTATACAGGTATCATTTGTGAACCAAAGTTTATGGTTCATAATGAAATTGCTTATATGTCAGCAAATTTAGACGGTTTATCATTAGATGGAAATATCGCTGTTGAAATCAAATGTCCTGGAAAAAAAGACCATGAAACTGCAAAAAATGGAGAAGTTCCAGAAAAATATTATCCTCAATTGCAACATCAACTTGCAGTTTTAAACCATGATGTGATACATTACTTTTCTTATTATAATGAAGATGACTTTATTCTAATAGAAGTCAAACGAAACGACGAATATATTAATAATTTATATAATAAAGAACGTGAATTTTGGCATTGTGTTGAAAACTTCATTCCTCCTGAAGGTGCTAAAATTGCTAAAAAAGATAAAAAAGAATTTGTCGAACGTGATGACGTTGAATGGAATAAGTTAGCTGAGTTATGGATAAGTGCTAATGAAGAATTACAAATTGCTTCAAAGCAGTTAAAAGAAGCGCAAGACAAGGAAAAGTTGTTGCGTTTAGCATTAATTGAAATGGCCGATAATCAAAGTTGTATTGGTGGAAATATTCAATTTGAACAAAGTAGCAGAAAGGGGCTTGTGGATTATAACGCAATTCCTGAGTTGAAAAATGTTGATCTTGAAAAATATCGTAAACCGCCAACCACGACTTATAAAATATCAGTTGTAAAATAGTATGGCATTTGCGAAACAGTTAACATTTTGGGACATTCAGCCCATTAATGAAGAAAATAAGCTGTGGTGTGAATTGTATGATTTAAAAGAAAGTCATCATAATTTGCGTCGTGGCTTATTTACAAGACACGATTTTATGAAAAAAGAATTGTGTAAATTACAAAAAGAAGTAACAGAACTTAGAGAATTAATTACAAATATTAAAAAAGATAAAATTATTGAAAATATTATTTTTCATTAATAAATGCCTCCTTGCAAAAAAAGCCACATCCTTGCGGCTTTGTATGGCAAGTGGAATATCTGATTATAAATGATTTTCAGGTGAAAGATCAATATTAATATTTAATTTGTCTTTTATTTTTTGTTCGATTAATTGCTCAATAGCGTTATCATCTTTTAAATAAAATTTATCATTTAAATAGGTACAAGCACCACAAACACTAAAAATTAAAATTATCATTAAAAGTATCGAATTGATATATTCATATTTTTTATAGAAAAATTTTATTAAGGATTGAATCATGAAAAGTATTTTCATTTTTGTTATCACTCTTTTATTGTGTATGAATTTCTGTTTTTCGGATGATTTTCATTTGTGGACTGATGAACCTGTTGAAAATGAATTAATAATGTGTGTTATTATTGAACCTAATCCTGTCCCTGAGTTTCGTCAAACATTGCTTCTTACTCATTATCGTGAAATAGAAAGTATTTTATATAAAAATAACAGCATCGGATGGAGCAAGGTAACAAAAGAAAAATTATGGGATTGGTGTAATCAAGGCTCACGTTTAATTTATATTCCCTGATTTAATGCAGCTTCTTCTTCCTGTTTTGCTAACAAGATTTTTGATTCACAGTCCATATAATCGGCTTGAGATTTAATTAAATCCATAATTTGTATTTTATCAGCAGGTATATCAATATTACGATCAATTAGTTTTGGTATCCATTCGTTATGCATTCTTTTTTTACAACTTTCAATCTTCATTTGAGAAGGACCCATTGAATACCACTCAACAATACCGGCAATTCCGTTCATTTCATTTTTTAAAATATCAAGTTCATATGCTGAAAATGTTAATTTAATCTCTAATTCACCGTTTAATTCTGTATGTTCTACTAACATGATTACCTCAAATTCTAATGTATATAATAATTTATCCTGCAAGCCAAGCTGACCAAAACGTTCTTTCTGTACCTGTTGTTGTTCCTCTGATGTCAGTAATTTTTGTTCCGCCAGACTCAACAATTTGAATATATGCTGTATCAGCAGCATCCATGTCCGCAACTATACTTCCCTGATAGCTTGCGTTTCCTCCAGAATCTTGTATACTCGTTGGATTCATCATCTGAAAACGATATGTTCTATTAGATGTTATTAAATCAATTGCAACAGAGTTTCCATCATTACCAAGAAGCGTAATTTGAAAATTATGTGCATATTTTCCAGTTACGGGAGCTGTAAATATCGCACCAGATGCGCCACCGTTTAAAAAATCTGAATTATTATCATATACAGTTGTTAACGCTGTTCCGACGTCTGTGTCACCGAGCAAAAATGCAGTTCCATCACCTGTCTGATTTGCGTCTGTTGTGCCTAAATAAGCTAAAAACCCAGGTTGCAAAGGAAGTGTCATTTCTCCCGCTGTTGTCATCGTCAAGAAATTTGTTCCTGTTGATGGTGTAACACCGCCAGAAGCTAACATATTTATTTTTAATTTATCTGAATCAGAATTATCAATACCGAAACAATATGATCTTGTACCGCTGATTGCAGTTGTTAAATACGCATCCCCTGTGCTGGATGGATTTGATGAAATTTTTACTGCCGCTGATGAATTTGTTGCTGGTGTTGCATCTGTATTTTGAACAAATAAATAATTTTCAACTCCTGGGGATGATTTACCAAACCATCTAGTTGGGCCTTCTATAAGCGGTGATTGAGTTGTAACTGGATTAATGAGATTTGAACTTCCTGTAAAAGTTAATCCGCAATATGCGACTGTACTTGATCCATCAATTGCATATGTTGCTGTCGTTTGAAAATCACAATCATTTAATGTTGTTGGAGTATTAATTGTTATAGATGTTGTTGATCCCGTCGCAAATGAACAATTACCAAATGCATGAGAACCCGAACCCCCACAAATTGTAGTATCTCCAGTATGCTGAAAATAACACCAACCTGCATTTATGCTAGATGTTCCTGCTGATACAATTGCATTATTAAATACACTATTTTGAAAGTTTAAATTACCTGATGTTGCACCAGCTCCAGAGGTGGACGGTGTTATAGATGCTGCTGAATTTGCAAAATAGCAATATCTTATTCTAATATTTCCTGCAATAATTGCAAAATAGTTAATTCCCGTTGTGAGTAGGTCACCTGTACAATAATACATTCTAATATCATTGCCGCTACTTGTGCTTGCACAATTGATTAAACTATTATCAGTAGCGTTTAAATGACAATTATAAAGTTCTATTTTTGTTGCGTTTGCACCTGTTGTTTCAATTATATAATCTGCATTTGTTTCCAAAAATAGATTTTGTAATAAACAAGTTCCTGCAAAACTTGCGGATAATTTCCCTTTTATTTTCACACTTCCGTAAAAACTTGAACCAGTAAGACCAACCATATTAACACCGTCTTTCAGTGTCAAATCTTCTGTATATGTTCCAGGACGTATTCCGATTGTTTCTCCGCTTGATGCTGCTGCAAGTGCTGCTGTAATCGTTTGATGTGTTCCATTATTTAATGTGGGGTCAACAATATATTTATAAGCGCGTGGTGATAATATGCTGAGTGTGCTACCTGAACCGCTTGTGCTTGTTTCTCCAAGACCAAGTATATTCCAATTTCCTAGCGTAGGTGAAAGTGCGCCACCGCTATCAGCCGTAATGGTCTGACCCGCTAAATCCCCTAGAGAAAATACAAGTTTATTGTTTCCTGGATCAGATACTATATCAATTTCATTTGTTGCGCCTTCAAGCTGAATAT
>CAZLJI010000004.1:26090-36535 GCA_964559565.1 uncultured Ignavibacteriaceae bacterium
TGCATCAGTTAAAACTTTTGTTCCT
The DNA here is from genome assembly GCA_964559565.1 of uncultured Ignavibacteriaceae bacterium. Classification (GTDB taxonomy): domain Bacteria; phylum Bacteroidota; class Ignavibacteria; order Ignavibacteriales; family Ignavibacteriaceae; genus IGN2. The sequence continues at coordinate 26,116 of CAZLJI010000004.1, forward strand.
GCTGTATCTGAAAGTGTTATTGTTGGACCGCTCCCACCAGATGTAAATTTCACCCATATTGCATTACCAGAAGAAAAACGCACTAATTTCCAAAAATCACCTTCAAGTCCTGTCGTGGGATCTTTTGTAATTCTCCATTCTGTCCATAAAGGAAAATTTTTATCTGTTGTTAACGGTTCTCTATTTGCTTCGATACATGGAACACAGGCTAATCTTAAATCTACATAAGCAAGTGTATTTCTATTAAATCCTGGAATTGCAAATCTGGCCATTTTTACTCGTTTATTTTAAAAATTATTTTTATAAAGTTTAATTTCAATATTTTTATGCTCTTGTGGATGTTAAAGCAATTTTCATGTAACAATAATCTAAATCAAGATGGCGATCTGCTGCTACTCCTGCTAAATTTTTAATGTATGAAAGTGGCTGAGTATATTCTGTAGCGCCATCAGGAATATTTGTAGTTAACGGTGAATTTGATGTTTCAACACCGTTGATATAATATGCTACAGATGTTGCGGCGGCATTAACGACAATACCTAATCGATACCATGTGCCTGCTACTACTGCTGTTCCAGAGTCTGCTGTTGTTGTTCCAGCTACATCATCCGCCTCAATTGTCCAATTACCAGAATTTACTGAGTGAGTATATGTAAATAATACGCCGTTGCTTGGTGCTCCACCAACTGATCCATTGAATCCAACTCCAACGCGAAACTCATTTGTTGCATCACTAAGCTTTGGTACACGCACCATCCATTCGATTGTGTATTCACCATCTCCAAAAAGTAATACTGAAGATGTGGCGTTTAAAACTAACTCTGATCTATTTGTAGCACCAGCTGTTGAACTTAATCTATATACACCTGGGTGCCCCGAAATTCCTTGCAAATACGATATTGTCCCCCCTGATACGTTATTAATCCAATTTAAGGTGCTCAAGCCGACTGAAGCAGCACCCGTCCATATCAAATCATCAAAAACTTCTGATGTATTACGAAGACCTGCTAACCCTCCTGAAGCCGATTGAAATGATGGTAAAGCTCCAGCTCCGTTTGATGTTAAAACTTCACCAGCATTTCCAACGCTTGCAATAGTTTGAACATTTTTTGATGCAGAATCACCACAGACGACAGCATATTGTGTTAATGTTGCTGATGATTGAACAACATCTGTAGTTGCAACACCAGAATCTTTAATTAATTTTCCTGTTGTTCCATCAAATGCGGCCAAATTATCGTCTACAGCAGAAGCAGGCCCCAAAACTGTAGAAGGATCGGCACTTTCATAATAATCAAATTCATTTGATATTGGATTAAATTTAAACGGCATTTATACTCCTTTAAGTAAATAGTGTGGCACGATCATTCCAAGCGTATTTAAATTGTGCTCCATCGTCCGGCAATTGATAACGTGTCGGATTTGCTCCGCTGTAAGTTAATTTTACAATGAACCAAATTTCATCAGCTGTTGACGCATTCGGCGTTTTTGCATAACCGATATAAATCAAATTGTCACCGCTGTATTCCATCCTTTTTTCAAAAAATGTTTCAGCATTAATATTAACATCTAAAATTGAATAATCTTTTATTTTTTGTGGTTGAATCATCTTATTTTTCCATTTTATCTAAATTTTTCTGACCAGCTAATAGCCGTCGTTACTTCATTGCTAGCAGAACTTTGCGCCGAAAATGTCATCCAACTTCCTGGATAAAGGTAAAAATTAAATTCTCTAAATGATTGGGATAACGAACCTGTTTTATTTAAAGCGAATGCGGCTAATAAAATTCCTCCTGTAATCGTGGTACCAGCGGTATCATAATCAACTACAGAATTATTTGTCCTAATATCGGTATAACTTGGTGTTCCGCCTAAAGTTGTGTTCAAATAAACTTTTATAATAACATTTTTAGTTCCATCAGCTGATAATGTAAGAAAATCAGGCTGTATAATAACTTTATTAGGTACACTTTGATAAGTTGCTTTATTTCTAATTGTTAATATATTTGTTTCTGTAGTAATCGTCTTTGTATTTAAAATACAATTTCTTGTTTCACCTGTATTAGTGTTTTCACCTTCTATATATAAACCGATACTTGCAATTTTAATAACTATATTTGTATTATTAGTTGTATTAGAACTTTTAGAAAAAAAATTGAATGTCGGATTATTAACAGAAACATTTAAATTTTTATTAGCATATCTTATTGTATGTACAATGTATAATCCGCCTAAGTTATCTTCTATTGAAAATTCAATCGCTCCAAACCCAAGCCATTGATAACGAATTTGATAAACATTTCCCTTTTGGGGATCTAATGTTTGTAAGATTTTCTCATCACCAAGCATTCGATTACCATTCCACTGTCTTTGTGGAATCCAAGTTTCAACGCCTCCAGCCCGATGTAGTATCCCAAACTCTGGACCGTTATACCCAAAAAAGAATCCATCATTATCGTCCCCAATACCAGCGACTTGAGTATTTCCCGTTACTCCTTCTGAAAAAATTGCTGTAAATCTTGCAAGTGCTCCCATCCCAGGATTATATTCTAATACGCCAATTGTCATTAACTTACCTGTGCTACTTGTAGCCGCACCAGATTGTATAAGGGCTAAGTGGTTATTGTGTGTAACAGAACCACTGCCCGTTATTTGCGTAGAAACAATATCGGTATTTAAATTGTATGGAAAATGAACCAAAACCTTTGGGTATATTTGTGCAACAGATTGCTCACCAAAGGCGGTAAACGAAGGTTCTTTTAATGTACTATAAATGCTAGTTCTAACCATTTTATATTTCCACAATTCTATAAGCTATACTGATTTCAAGTGTCGCATCGTTTGAAGCGTTACCAGTGAAGTTTACACCTAAGTTATCTAGTACAAGCGCTTGGTTTTCTGCTGATGCGGCCGCTACGATTGCGTCGATCGCTGGCTCTGAATTTGTGTATGTGTCTGCTGCTTGATCGATAAATCCTGTACATTCGATTGTTTGTGACACTTGCACACCTGCGGCATCTGTATATTTGATACCCAAATTGTCACCTGCTTCGGCAAGAACTTCTGTACCTGCAACTAATTTCAATACAGCACCCATAAATTTAATCGCTTTTGATGCACCAGGAGCCGCAACAAGTTCAATTGGTGTTGTTGCTAATGCTTTAATTTGTGCTGCTGTTAAAGATACTGTTGCATAGCTCATAATTGCCTCATTTAATGCTACTGCACCAGCTGTAACTGTAAAGTCAGCGGCAGCAAAACTTGCAATACCTTTATTTGATGCACTTGCATTTTCACCCGCAATTGTTAACGTATTTGATGTAGCTGAAGTATCAATACCTTCTCCACCTGCAATTGTTAATAAACCTGCTGCTGTTGGTACTGCTGTGCCAGAATCACCACCTACTGTATCAATAGCAAGACCTCCCCCGATAAGAGAAACAACGCCGTTTGAATTAACGGTAAATTGAGACGAATTTAATTGAATGTCTCCAAGACGAACAACACTACCTGTAACTGTTCCTGTGTATGCTAGTGGATTTCTATTAGCCATTTTTACTCCTATGAGTGTATTTTTTTATTGTGTTTCTTCTGTAAAATCAATTGTTTCAAATGGTTCTGATTCAAAACTTTTCTTCAATTCATCATCAAGCATCTTTATATTTCGCATAAAACTAGTTTTGTTCTGCTTTAAAGAGCTATTAACCGTGTTTAAATAATAACGTCTTAAAGCTGGACTTTGAGCAATTCTTTTCATAACTTCTGCTGAATATGCTGTTGTGGCTGCCGCTCCTGCTCCTGCAACAGTTGCTAATGATGCTGGTGCACCTACAATAGCCCCACCTAATCCAAGTGCGGAAGAAGCATAAAGATAATCTTTTGGTCTAATATTCTTTTTAACCCAATTACTTAATTTTCTTGATTGTTCTGTAGCGGCATATGCTTGATTTGCATTATTCCATTTATTAAGAAAAGATGCGTTTTCAGATCCATATTCTTTTGTTGTGTCGTGTAAAGCTTCTCTAATTTTATATAATTGATTTTGCGATCTTTTTAATTCACCAATATCAAAAATTGATTCATTTACATCTTTTGTAAGCTCAAGAACCTCTTCTAATGGAATTTCACCACCTGATATTTTATTTCTAATTGCATTAATTTTTTTAAATGATTCCTGTTTGCTAGCCGCGCCTGGATCACCTTTTTTTAATGCTGATTCAATTTTATTTAATGAATTTTGAAGATTTCGTGATGAAACTTGTGTTCCTTTTGGAATTTCAGATTGCATCTCTTCATAAAGATTATTTATATATTTTTTTACACCACCTTTATTTTGTCCAACCATTCCAGCGGAAAATAACAATCCAAGTTTCGTATAATTTTTTGCATCTTCACCTAAAAAAGCCTCTGCAACTTCTGAACCAGCATTGGCAAATAAAGATGTTCCTAATGCTTTTGCAAATGGTATTCTTCCTTTTGATGGAAGCGCAAGTGATGCAAAATCTTGTACGATTTCATCTGAAAAAGCCTCCCAATCATTTTGAGGTTCTAAATAATCTTCAGTATATTTTCTTGTAACACCCTCACGAATATCTGAAGATGTTGGAAACGATTCCACAATTTTTCCAATTAAATTCCAATCTTTTGGTTTTAATTCATTTTGTATAAATTGTTTTTCTTCTTCAGATAATGGTTCCTTTCCAATCATTGATCTTGCTTTATCTCCAAGCCATTCAGAACCAATTTTTACAGTTTCACGAATATCACCCGGTAATCCGGCTACTGTTTCTCCAATTCGAGCAGTAGACCTTAGCATTTGACGTTGTGTATCTTCACCAGCAAAAAATGGGCCAAAAAATCCAAGATCTGCACCTCTTTGAAATAGTCTTCTTCCCCACCCTTTTTGTTGTGGCTGTTCTTCTGCTTTTTGAGATTGATCAAGTGGATTGCGAATATAATCATCAAAATATTCTACACCAAACTCATTGATATCATTTTGACTTGGATTCATAATGCTTCATATCCCTTTTTACTAGCGGCATCTAACTGATTGGTGAAAATATAAACTATTTTTCCATCTGGTGCCCTTGCGACAGATTTTCCTTTTGGAACTACTTTTTTTGCCTCATAAACTTCTTGAGCCTGAAGAGAATTTTCATAATTTTTTAAAATAACCGCTTCATCATCTTTTCTTAACTCTTGCGCAATTATTTCGACATCTTGAATATCTATATTTCCAAGTTTATATTGGTCATAAACAGCTTTTTTACTATCGTGATACAGTTTATTTAATGCGGCAATCTCTTTCATTTGTGCAAGAATTAAACGCCTACCCTCTTCTGTGTTTGCAAGTGATGGTAATCGTTGCATAAATGTTCCTAATTCAAAATTTGTTACACGTGCTCCGAATGTATCTTTTGCTTTTGTCGTGAAATCATTAACCATTTTTACAAATGCTTGTGTCTCTTCATTTGCTAATTTTGGAAATCGAATTTCTCCCGTTTTCCAATTGATATTTAAGTTTTCTAGGCCTGATGGAAGTTTTTTTGAATCATTTAATTTTTCCATTTGTCTAAGACGTCTGATTTCATCATCAAAACCTCTTAACTTTGTATTATTTTCTACATAAAATGGTGTATTTTGATTACGCAATTGAGCTTGTAAATTGAATTTTTCTTTTATATTTAATCCATCAAATTTATTTACTTCGGGCCATTGAAATTCTTGTTTTTCTTCATTAACAGTGGATACATCGTTAGGTCTTTTTGTAATTTCACCAGAAATATCGGAAAAATTTTGCGGTGGTTGATTTTGTCTAATTGTGCCTCTTTGCATTCTATCAAAGAACATATTTGCATATGATGTTTTACCGCCTGTTGGAAGTGCTAAATAAAGGTCAGATTCTCTATCAGCTTGATCTTCAGACATTCCAAAACGAATCATTAAATCTTTTATTTGATCTTTATTTTCAAAACCAAGTCCAGATGGTACTTTTTTAAATGCATATGCTTTTATTAAATCATTTTGTAATTTTTGTTGTTGCATTTGAAGTTGATGCTGTTGTAAACCACGTTGTTGTAAGGCTTTACCAAGAGCTGTACCAGCACCAGCAATACCTTCGCCAAGAGCGGCATCTTGATTGTATATAATTGCACCCATATTATTGCTCCATTAATGTTCCTGCTGTTCCTGCGGCGGCAATACCTGCACCAAGTGGACCACCTGCTAAGAATCCTGCGCCAATTGATCCACCTGCTTTTAACAGCGGCCCCAATATGCCACCTTTTTGAGCAACGATTGGTTGGAATGTTTGTTGTCCAGCCAATCCTTGAAGACCTCCAAGCGCTGATAACTGATTTGCTTGTTTCTGTTTATAGAAATCAAGATATTGTGATCCAAGAGCTGTTGATAAATCATTTGCGCTTTGTGCAAGAGCTTGATTTAATGCCGAGCTTGAGCCTGAATTTGCGTCTACGAAGCGTTGTTGAATTGCCGGCAATATTTGTTGCTGATACTGCATCATCGTTGGATCGATAATTGCTTTTTGAAAGATATCTTGGTATTGTTGCGGATTATACGGCTGTAATTGCTGTTGATACGCTTGCATTGCTTGTTCTGAAATGCCTGGGGCACCAAGAATACTTTGTAAAAATTGCTTTTGTTCTGGTGTCAATAGCTCAACATTTTGCTCAAGTGTAGAGCCGCCTAACATCGTTTTACCCATTTGTTGCCTCCGCATATTCCATCAACACGCTTTTTGACTGCTTAAATCCATATTTTTCGCTGTGTCTGGGATAATTTGTTATCCAATAAACTTTTTTAAAGTTTCCTTTGTTCTTGAACGTTTTTATAAATTTAGCAAGCTTAGTTACAGCTTTACCACGGTTCCAATATTCATTGTCAATCGAATAACTGTGAACACAGATTGACTTACTGAGAGCATCGATTGTAAACCACACAAACCCTTTACATACGTTTTGATCATTTATTAATATCCATAATTGATTTAATAAATTGATCTTTATCTCACCGTTTTTAATTACAACGCAATTTTGATCTTGATATTGAAAAAACTCATCAACTGTAAAATCACGATTTTTAATTTGTTCAACCAAATATTTTGGTATATTAATTGATGTATAAACTCGTTCAAATTTTAAATCATCAATATCACTTTTTTTATCATTCATTTTGTTTCCCGATATATCTAATGTGTCCGATCAATTGACCAGCACCTACAACTAATTGATTGGCTGTTGCAACCCCACTACCGTAGTTCCAAAATTCACCTCGGTATGTATTCGGAATAGCATTTATTACAATTTCTGTCCCGCTTGTATATAAAATATTTGAAGATTGTATTACTCCAACAAATGGTTTTTGATTACTGTTTGCTACTTCATATGGAAGTTGTAAATATAAATTGCCTGCGGCGGTTCCTGCTGCTGACCATGAAACATCAAACCATATATCAACCATAATACCTTGTCGTAATACCCAACCAATTTGATGATTATATGTAAAGCTGCTTGACACAGTTATACCGTCAAGTATTGGCGTCCATTTTCTTTGTACTATAGAAAAATCTGTTAAAAAATCACCATTTACATTTTGCGCAATCTGTTCATACATTCTTTGTAAAGTGAAATTCAACTCACGTAAATAACGTGGTAAATCTTCTTTATCTCGGAACTCTGGAAATATAATATTAGTTGGTAACGTCAATTATTAATCCTTTTTCCAATCGGTTTAAAATGCGGTTGAAATCCTTCAATGCGAAGTGGCTGATTAACACCTTCGTTTAATATACGCACACGATGTTGAAAGCCAATTGTTCCAGCATAAACGGACTTCCAAACCTTTGTACGATAATATTCATATTGGACAACTTGTCCACCTGTTGTATATGCAGAAAATGCTGTCGAATCGATACCATCAAGTGAAAATGTATTTTGATCAATAACGGTGATCGTATAAGCACCATCAATTGAAGTCATACCTTGAACGCCATATATATAAATCTGATTTCCAGTTGATAAACCATTATTTTTCGCTGTGACTACAGCAGGATTTGATTGAGTGATATTAGAAATATCGGCAATAAATCCAAGCGGAGGGAGTAAATCAATTGTTGTTGTCTTCTCGGGAGATGTTGCGGTATCTTTATAAAACTCAACAGTTATTTGTGTATTTTTATCTGTTTCAGTATATATATCCAGCTTTACAAGCCGTGCCTCTCGACCTTCAGATACATAAGGGTTCCAGGCATTTGTAAATAAGTCACACCCGATAGCGGTTCCATTATCGGTATTATCTGTTTGCAAAATATATACGATACCATTAATGTCTCCTCCTAAAAATATCTCTTGATTTTCTTGCCAATAATAAGACTGTAACGTTTCATCATTAAATTGTGATAAATTTAAATCCAAATTATTTGCTACTGTAAAATCGTCTAAGCTATAATCGATTGTTAAATTGCCATAACCAAGACAATTCATTGGTATTTCATATTTACTAAAGGCAAGTGAATCATCATCTAAAATTAATGCGCTATCGTTTTCTGTGCTTTCAAGTGAGGCATATAATGTTAACATACGTTCATTATCATAATTTCTTGCACAATATACTTTTTGAAACTCATCAACATTAATATCATCATAAGTAAAATCTGTGATTCTATTATCAATACGTTTTGTTTCAACACCATCTGTTGCAGTAATTCCACGAACGCCAAAAGCTACAACATAACGATCATATTGAACAGTTGCCATTTTTCCGTCACATGCTCGAAAATCATTAATTTTATCCCATCGAAATGGTAAAGCTGGATCGGAAACAGGTCTTAATGCCCATACTGAATTTGTAAAAAATACGATGATAATATCTTGTAAAGCTCTTGCAGATATGATTTGTTCACCTGTTGGTGCGTCGACATATCCACCGCCACCTGGTGTTGTATCGTTCCAATTTGATGGACCTTGTGCTTGACACCACCTTGCGCGTTGTGGAAAGTTTGTTGATAATCCAGTTCCTGAATCAAATTCAAATGTATTTAAAACTACTAATCGTTGTTTGATTGCGAAAATTAACTTACCGCCATATAACGTTTTTGTTCCGCCAAGTGTCGGTGTCAATAGCGTCGTTGCTGTCGTTGAAACATTCGGGTCATAATAACGAATTCCATTTAATGAAACACCGTCATATGAAAGACCGTTTGTAAAATATAAGCGATTTGTCGAATTTGAATGTTGCCAATTTTCAGCCCATATATAATCGTAAACGCCAGAACCAAATATATCGGCAGCATCCAAAGGGTCAAAACGATCAGATGTGCCGTTATAAATGGCCGCTCTTTTTGTATCAAAAACTAATGTGGCTTTACTTCCATCAGCATTAAAATACCGATAAATACCCATGATACGATTGCCAGGAACAAGATCAACTCGACCACCACCAGCATATGCAGTATATCCAGTAGAATTAATTCCAGATAGCTCAAATGTATTCAAAGCGGCATTAGCAACAGTAAATAATAAACCGTTGACCTCTGTCATTCCGCTTACACCTTTGATTAAAATTGTTTGTCCATTTGGAAGTCCATGGCCTGGCGCTGTAACTACAGCAGGATTTGATTGAGTTATATTTGTTATTGTCGTCGATGGATTATGAACCATATAACCAAAAATTCGATATCCCGAACGTTTTTCAATATAACCGTGATGAACATGAAAATTATTTAACTCTCGGAATGAGTCTATCGGTGCCAAATATGACGAAATATCAGTATCAAGACCAGTTTTAAACGGTGCAATTAATATTGGTTGCACTAACGACCTCCATAAACGGAAACCATGAATATATTGTCCTCATATGCTCCTGCTGATGCATTGATAGCTTGTACACGTACACTAAAATTATTTGCTGTTTGATTGTAAACCCATACGACACGGGCACGTGTATTATTCTTTTGTACAGTGCCATTAACGACGTAATTTGCTGTTGATAATGCGGATGTAAATGTTAATGTATAATCGCCTGTTGCATTTTTAACACTTGATAATCCATATGTATTTATAATTGCTCCATTAGCAGCAACAATTGCCCAAGCTGATACAAAACCGTCTTGTGTATTTAAATATGTACCGTCATATGTAATAGATTGCGTTCTAAGTGGTGTTGTGATTGATCCCATTGCACCATTTTGTGTCAATTGCACAATATTTGAGCTTCCATCAATAGCAAATGTTTCTGGATTACCAAGAGCGTCATCTTTTACATATAATATAGATGTATCTGCAATAGCTGCTGGATCATTTGAAACAGCAAGTGGTGTTCGATTTTGCAAATTTAAAGCATAAGGTCGAAAGGTACTTTCTGCTGATTCAATAGCAACCCAGTTGGGGCGTATTACAACACC
>CAZLJI010000005.1:0-25260 GCA_964559565.1 uncultured Ignavibacteriaceae bacterium
ATTTTTACAGATGGATCAGCACCGCAACTTTTAACCAGGTTGAGAGACGTGATGTCTTAATTTCTCTTTTAAATGAAAGCCATGAACCTGTTGTCGTTTGGAAACTTAAGAACGCATTCCCATCAAAGCTTGAATACTCAACATTAAATGCTCATTCAAGCGATGTTGTAATTGAATCACTCACCTTAGCACACGAAGGATTGATAGTAGAGTATCTTTAAGCAGGACAAAGGATTGTTATTGTTGATTGATAATTGCAATCTCAAAAAGCTTTTTATTGCCAAAGGGATCTTCTCTGTCTTCATCAAAATTTGGACGGTAAAAATCATGACTTTCCATCTCTTGTATCCATCCGCTTTCCAGATTGTATTTATCAAGTAATTCTATTACGCGTTCAAACTCTGAGTAATGCACGGCTCTGTTTAAAAGTATATTTCTTTCTGCACGATTTGTTGGATAATATTGCGCCATTAAAGAAATATGAATTTTAGGATCTAATTCCGAAATAAACTTGAACACCTCTTCAGAATCAGCCAGACCAGTTGGCAAAACAAGATGACGAATTATTAATCCTCTTACAACAACTCCACTTTCATAAACAAGTTCGCTGCCAACCTGTTCATACATTTCTGTTATTGCAAGTTTCGCTTTGTCAAAATAATCGGGAACTTTTGAGTAACGTCTTCCATATTCATTGTTTCCGTATTTAAAATCAGGAAGGTAAATATCAATAACATTCTTATAAAGTTTTAATATGTCAACAGAGTCATATCCATTTGTGTTGTAAATGATAGGGAGGTCCAATCCCTTGTCAGATGCCAGCTTAATTGATTTGAGAATCGGTACAGCAAAGTGTGTTGGAGAAATGAGACCAATGTTGTGGCAATTATTATTCTGAAGCTCAATCATTATATCTGAAAGTCTTTCAATCGAAACTTCATTTCTGATTTCAGCTTTTGGGTTCTGACTTATCACAAAATTCTGGCAGTAGTCACATCTCAAATTGCAATTTCCGAAGAAAATATTTCCAGCTCCTCTTGTTCCGGATAAAACAGGTTCTTCTCCAAAGTGAGGAGTAAAAGAAGAAACAATTGGCTTGTCTCCGCTTTGGCAAGTTCCAAATTCTCCGTTAGTTCGGTCTGCGAGGCAATTACGTGGACAGCTTGTACAGCTTTTAATTATTTCATCTGCCAGATTTAGTCGTTCTGCAAAATCTCCAGCATATATTTTTTTATATGATGGAATAAAATCCATTGTTTAATTGTTGATAATCAAGAAATATTTGCTTTTTCTGAATGCAAGATGCTATCAGTGAATCTATAAAACAACCAGAAAAAAAACGAACAGTTCAAATTCACATATATTTAAATATCAAAAGTTTTGAAATTATTTGGAATAAAAGATTATGCAGACAATACTTGGTGCTGGCGGCGGCGCAGGAACAGAGATTACAAGAGAATTATCAAATTATACAAAAGATATTCGAGTTGTCAGCCGCATCCCTAAAAATGTTAACGAATCAGATCAACAGATGAAAGCAGACCTAAATGATCCGAAACAACTTGATAATGCAGTAAAAGGCTCGGATATCGTTTATGTTACAATTGCATTTGAATACAAACTTAAAGTTTGGCAAGAACAATGGCCAAAGTTTATGAAAAACCTTATTGAATCCTGCTCAAGACACAATTCCAAAATTGTTTTTATTGATAATGTATATATGTATGATCCGAAGTATCTCTCTGATATGACAGAAGAAACTCCGATAAATCCGGTTTCTGAAAAGGGGAAGGTGAGAGCAGAAGTCGCAAGAATGCTGATGGATGCTGTTGAGAAAAATAAAGTCGAAGCTATAATCGCACGCGCACCTGATTTTTATGGACCCGGAGTAATGGGAAGTATGTTGTATCAGACGGTATATTTAAAATTACTAGAAGATAAAAATCCTCAGTGGCTGGGTAAGCTGGATGTAATTCACAGTTTTATTTACAGCAAAGATATCGGGAAATCTGTAGCGCTTCTTGGAAACAACAAAGACGCTTATAATCAGGTCTGGCATTTACCAGCAACAGATCAAAAGCTAACCAGCAGACAGTGGATTGAGATGCTGATGAATACAATGAACAAGCAGAAAAAAATCCAAACTATGCCTGATTGGATGGTAAGTATTTTGGGAATCTTTGTTCCGATCCTGAAAGAATTACAGGATGTTGGATATCAATTCAAGCAGGATTACTTTTTCAACAGCAGCAATTTTAATAAGAGATTTAAGTTTACACCCACAAGTCCGGAACAGGGGATGAAGGAAATTGTAAATAAAACTTAATTTTAAATAATACTTTTTTCTACGCGATCTATTTTAATCTTCGTTTAATACAAGCTCCTTAATCTCATTCAGTTTTGCAAGTATTTTGTTAAGATTTCCTCCATCAAGTTCTGCAGTCCATTCTTCCAGCGTGAAATCTTCATCATTCTTTTTCTGATCAAAACATTCCTCATCATCAACGCATCTGATTTCAAGAATATTTTCGCTTTCTTCTGATATGTTAAATTCAACATCTTCAAAATAACATACTGTTGTCCCATAATCATCAAAAATGACTAACGCCTTATACTCCGTATCTATATTGAAAACAATCTTATCAGGATTAAATTTACTGAACTGTTCATTTATGTAATCAAGATTTTCTCTCATTGATTGGGAGAAAGCAGTTGAATAAAGAAAAACCAGAAGCAGATAGAGCAATCGCAGCAAGCTCATTTTTTTCCTTTAATTTTTTTGAAAACTGATTTAGTAATTGTGAAAAAATCTTCTTTGGATTATTTGTTTTTTAACAGACCTCCCAAAATGTCCATTCCCTTGTTCATAATGTCGCCCTCAGGAACCTTTCCTTCGGGTGTTAATTTGTCAACCACCTGAGGAAGCAGATTTGAAAGCTGCGAAGTTAAAGCGCCGCTATCCATTCCAAGTTTTGAAGCAAGGCTGCTGATAGTATCCTTTCCTAAAACATTCTGAAGCTGGTTACCGGATACGGGAAGATTTTTTCCTGTACCAACCCAGGAATCAATTACATCCCCCAGTCCTTTAGAAGCAAATTGACCGATCAATTTATCTAATCCGCCCTGCCCGCCCAGTAAACCCACAACACCAGCAAGTAAAACATCTTGCTTCTTATCTTTTCCACCACCGAGAGCTGATTGAATTGTGTTAAGAATATCCATTTTAAATCCTTTCTATTTATTAAGAAATAAACTTTAATTTAATGTTAACATAAAAAATTTAGAAATTAAATAACTCGGTCAGGAATGAATGGTAGAAACTTAAGAATATTACTGGGAACTGATTTTTTTCGAAAGCTTTTCTTCCATCTTTATAATTTGTTCTTTCAGATTTCTGATATCGTTTCTGAGCTCTTCGTTTTCATCCTGAATTATATCTTCTATTTTGCTTGCTTCCTGAATGCTGATCTTTTGCTGAATCTCTGACATCGTATTAACAACGATGGCTATAAAAATGTTTAATGTTGTATATGAAGCAATTAGTATAAAAGAAATGAAAAAAGCATTTGAAAAAGGATATCTCACGCTTATTGTTCTGGCAATGTCTGTCCAGCCCTCAAGAGTCATTATCTGAAATAGTGAAAACATTGATGCCCAGATAGTTCCAAACCACTCCGGATAAGAGGCCCCAAACAATTTTGTCCCAATAACTGAAAAAACGTAAAACACAAGAGTAAGCAAAACGAAAATCCACCCGATACTCGGAAGAGAAAGAAGTAAAGATTCAACTATAAACCGTAATCTTGGAAGGTTCTTAATTAGCCTTAGCGACCTGAATATTCTCAGCGATCGAAGAACTGCAAGCGCTCCCGAGGCCGGAAGCAGTGCAATTGCTACAATTGTGAAATCAAAAATATTCCAGCCATTTTTAAAGAAACTTAGTCTATAAGCATAAAGCTTCAATAATATTTCAATCACAAAAATTGCAAGTATAACTTTATCGATAAGCAGAAGCGTTCTTCCAAACGCATTCATAATGGCAGTGGAAGTTTCCATGCCAATTGTAATAGAATTAAAAATTATTAAGGCAATTATGAAATTTTGTGTTGATTTCTTCTCTACAAATTGTTTTACTTTTTCTCTGCTCATAGACTTTAAATTGTTAATAGTGGGGACAAAATTAAATGATTTAAGATGCCCACACAATCAAGATATATATGGTATACCACCAGTAATTTCTTCAATTATTACCAGCGATTGAGTATTTTTTAAATAATGATTTCAAATTATTTCCCAATTAGAAAGTGGATGCAAAATGAGTTTTAAAATCAACTGGACAAAAATTGATGAAGCCCCGTTATTGGCAAGTTATAGCCTTCTGCCCATACTTAAATCATATACAAGGGGAACAGGAATTGAATTTGTAGAGAAAGATATTTCGCTAGCCGGAAGAATAATCGCAAACTTTCCTGAAAATCTTACAGAAGAGCAAAAAATTCCAGATTATTTATCTGAGCTTGGACAGCTAACGCAAGATCCAAACACAAACATTATCAAGTTGCCAAACGTCAGCGCATCAATTCCACAGCTTAAAGCTGCAATAATAGAATTGCAGAGCAAGGGATATAGAATTCCTGATTACCCCGAAGAACCAAAAAACGATGAAGAGAAAAATTTAAAAGATAGATTTGCAAAAGTGCTTGGCTCTGCAGTTAACCCCGTGTTGAGAGAAGGGAACTCGGATAGACGTGCTGCCGCTTCTGTTAAAAAGTTTGCACAGAAACATCCGCACAAGATGATGAAGTCCTGGCCGGAGTCAGGATCCAGATGCCGCGTTGCACATATGGAACAAAAAGATTTTTACGGCTCTGAAAAATCTATGACTCTCGATAAAGACAATGTTGTGAAAATTGAATTTGTTGATGCCAAAGGAAACACAACGGCCCTAAAAGAAAATCTTAAACTTCTCAAAGGTGAAGTAATTGATGCCGCAGTAATGAATGTTAAAGAATTAAGAAAGTTCTATGCGGAACAGATTGAAGAGGCAAAGCAAGATAATGTTCTTCTTTCGCTTCATCTTAAAGCAACGATGATGAAAATTTCCGACCCGATAATGTTTGGTCACGCTGTTTCTGTTTACTATAAAGATGCGCTTGAAAAACACGCAGATACTTTGAAACAAATCGGTGCAAACGTAAATAACGGATTGATGGATGTTCTTGAAAAGCTGAAAAAACTTCCCGATGCCAAGAGAAAAGAAATTGAAGATGATATAAATAGGGCTTATGAGCATCAACCAGAACTTGCGACGATAGATTCAAGAATCAATAAAACAAATCTTCACGTTCCAAATGATGTGATAGTTGATGCATCAATGCCGAACATAGTCCGCGATGGCGGAAAGATGTGGAATAAGAAAGATGAACTTCAGGATTGTATTGCAATGATTCCCGACCGCTGTTATGCAACTATGTATCAAACAATTATTGAAGATGCTAAAGTAAAAGGTCAGTTTGATCCATCAACTATGGGTGCTGTTTCTAATGTTGGATTAATGGCAAAAAAAGCCGAGGAGTACGGTTCGCACGATAAAACTTTCGAGGTAAAAGATGATGGCATTGTACGAGTTGTAGGCTCAGATGGAAAAACTCTACTTGAACAGCCGGTTGAAAAAGGCGATATTTTTAGAATGTGCCAGACAAAAGATGAAGCTGTAAAAGATTGGGTTAAGCTTGCGGTGAACAGAGCAAGGGCATCTAATGCCCCCGCAGTTTTCTGGCTTGATGAAAACAGAGCACACGACAGAGAGGTAATAGCAAAAGTTAAAAAGTATTTGCCTGAACACGACACGACAGGACTTGAAATAAAAATCCTCAGACCTATTGATGCTATGAAACACACTCTTGAGAGAACAAGAAAGGGCCTGGACACAATCTCAGTAACAGGAAATGTTCTCAGAGATTACTTAACAGATCTGTTTCCCATACTCGAATTGGGCACAAGCGCAAGGATGCTTTCAATCGTTCCTTTGTTAAAGGGCGGAGGATTATTTGAAACAGGAGCGGGCGGTTCTGCGCCAAAGCATGTCGAGCAATTGCTGAAGGAAAATCATTTGAGATGGGATTCGCTTGGTGAGTATTGCGCACTTGTTCCTTCATTTGAGATGGTTTATGATAAAAATAAAAATCCAAAAGCGAAAGTTTTAGCTGAATCTCTTGATAAAGCTGTGCTGAAGTATCTTGAAAATGGAAGAATGCCATCACGAAAAGCCGGTGAGATTGATAACCGGGGAAGCTCATTCTATCTTGCTTTGTATTGGGCAGAAGCATTAGCGAATCAAAATGATGATGCTGAATTAAAATCACGCTTTACAAAAATTTATAAAGAGCTATCTGCAAACGAAGAAAAAATAGTAAGCGATTTAATTTCTGTACAAAAAAAACCAGTTGATATCGGCGGTTACTTTATGCCCGATGATAAAAAAGCTTTTGCAGTTATGCGTCCGAGCGCAACGTTTAACAAAATAATTGATGAGATGTAATTAGAAGAATCTGAAGAATTTATTTTTTAACGGATAGGGAGAAAACGCCCTGTCCGTTTTTTGTTTATATAACTAATTGCCCATTAAAGTCAATTTTATACTTCTGGTTTTCCCAGTCGGTCGCCAAAAAATAATTGTCAGTTATTATAAAATTCTCTTTGCCGTCTGATGATGTAAAAATGTCCGCACCACTAAATTGCCATATAATTTTTCCGTCCTTGTCGAGTCGGCTTATTTGAAGCTCCCCGTGAACTAAATAGTCACTTTGCAGTTTGAAAATTTGAAAGCAAGCCGATTGGTCAGCCTGTGTCCGCCATAATAATGTCAAGTCGGGAATCGATAAACAAAAAATTGTATTTGAGCAGCAAACTAAAAGTCTGTCATTTTCAATTATAGTCGAAGTTTCGTGAATACCGGCTCCACCACCAATAGAACCAATAACGGCACTTTTTATTAGCGTATTATTCTGAAAGGTTTTTACTCCCAAAACCGTTGGAAAATAATATTCAGATTTGTCGAAGTAAACAAAATCGTATTTGTTTACATTATCAGCCGAACCTTCTGTAAAAGCTTGGTCCGCATAAATGTCAATGCGATATTTTTCTGTCGTGTAGTGTTTCATCTAAAATTGATCGCAACTAATTATTTACTGCAATAATAAACAACTAAACCAAAATTAGTAATTTTAATTAGGTGAAGCTACCTATAAAGGAGTTTAAGTGTATGGGTTCTGATAAAGTTAAGTAATTGCGGGAAGTTTCAAAATCTTAAAATCATTTGTGCTTAACAATATTCTCCGCCATTCCATCAAAAACAAAATAGTGAAACGGAAGAACTGAGTACCAATACACTCTACCCAGCAAACCTTTTGGACGAAATGTTGCGGTTTGTTGTAAAAAACTTTTGCCATTCTTTTCAGCAATCTTAAATTCAAGCCAGGCTTCACCGGGTAGTTTCATTTCTGCATAGAGAAGTAATCTTTTATTCACTTTATCTGCGGCGATTACACGCCAGAAATCAAGAGTATCACCGGAATGGATTTCAGATTTGTTTGTTCTTCCTCTTCGCAAACCAACACCCCCGACAAGTTTATCAAGAAACCCACGGATATGCCACAGCCAATCTGCATAATACCATCCGCGCTCACCACCAATAGACCAGATGTTATTAAGCACCTGATCAACAGTTGATGTAATTTCTTTTTCTCTTTTATCTGTAAAGCATCCATTGGTTGGGACATTAATATGTTCGAGCAATGAGTTGTCAACATAGCTTGATACAAGAGAATCCTTCCAGCTGGACACAACATTATTTTGTTCTATCCTTTGAAACGCAAGCTGCACTGCTTCTTTATAAGAGATAGGTTTTATTCTCAGCAGCTTTTCAAGCCCTTTATTTTTTGCGACAACTTCAACCTTCATGCTGTTAACAAGATTTATTGCCAGCATATATGATGTTGATGTAACGAAATAAAGCCAGTAAGATGATAGGCGCGGAGTCATAACGGGAACGGTAAAAATAAATCTTTTAAGTCCGCGTACTTCCGCTAATTGTAAGAGCATTTGTTTGTAAGATAAAATATCCGGCCCACCGACATCGTAAGATTTATTAAATGTTTCGGGTTTAAGTAAAACTCCGGTTAAGTATTCTAAAATATTTCTGATTGCAATCGGTTGATGTTTTGTGTTAAGCCATTTGGGTGTTATCATCATTGGTAGTTTTTCAACAAGATCGCGAATAATTTCAAACGATGCGCTGCCTGACCCGACAATTATTCCTGATTTAATTGATGTCAAAGGAATTCCGCTTTTACTTAATATCTCCTCAACTCTTTTTCTAGAAGCAAGATGTTTGGAAAGCTTTTCTTCGTTTGTAATTCCACCAAGATAAATAATTTGTTTTGTCGCAGTTTGCTTTACAAGTTTTATAAAATTGTTCGCAGAGGTTTCTTCCAATGAACCAAAGTCTTTTACGTTAGAACTCATTGAGTGAATAAGATAGTAAGCCGCATCAATATCTTTCTGAAGATCCGAAACGGAAATGTCCTTAAGAAAATCAATTTCCAGCAAAGAAATATTTGGATGATTATATATTCCATCAGAAGGAAATCTGTTTTTATCGCGCACACAGCAAATAACTTCATGTCCTTGTTCAATCAAAACAGGAAGCAATCTTTTGCCTATGTATCCGGTAGCTCCGGTTAAGAGTATTTTCATAATTCCTTATTTATTACCATTCATAACAGCGACAGATTTCAAATAATTCAAAAATCTGCAAAAAAAGCAATAGTTTTATGCTAATATACCGTATTTTAAATGCTTCTTGACTTTTTGCTATTAATATGATATCATTACGATAGCAAATAAAGAAAGGATTGTAAAATGGACAAAATAACAGAAAAAAAAGCAAATAAAATTAATGGTTTTATTGCTTTGTTTATTGTAATAGGACTTTTTGCCTTAGATTTTAATCTCCTGGCGACCGGAATCAGAACCGAGGATACTTCTATTTTGTGGTTCTTCATACCATTGGTATTTATATCTTTTTTAAGCTTTGGTGGATTTATGATTGTTCAGCCAAATGAATCTAAAGTGTTAATACTTTTTGGTAGATATACCGGAACAGTTAAGGACTCTGGGTTTTGGTGGGTTAATCCCTTTACAGTAAAAAAACATGTTACTCTAAGAATAAGAAACTTTAACAGTGAAAGATTAAAAGTAAATGATCTTCATGGTAATCCAATTGAGATTGCAACCGTAATTGTGTGGAGAGTAGTCGATTCAGCCCGTGCAATTTTTGATGTTCAGAATTATGAACAATTTGTTGCGATACAAAGTGAAACTGCAATTCGTTCAATGGCATCAGAATATCCGTATGATGTTGATGATGAAAAGCCATCTTTGCGCGGCACTCCGCAGGAGATTGCAGAAAATTTAAAAAATACTTTGCAAACAAGATTGGAAGTTGCCGGCGTTGAAATAATTGAATCGAGAATTAGCCACCTGGCCTATGCACAGGAAATTGCTCAGGCAATGTTAAGAAGACAGCAGGCACAAGCTGTTATTGCAGCAAGAGCAAAAATTGTTGAAGGTGCGGTTGGTATGGTTCAAATGGCTCTTACGGCATTGAGTGAACAAAATATTGTCAAGCTCGATGAAGATAAAAAAGCAACAATGGTAAATAATTTAATGGTTGCACTTGTTTCTGAAACATCGACACAGCCGGTTATTAATACAGGAACCCTTTATCAATAGAGCAACCCTTAATGCGAAAACTATCTGATTATATAGGTAAAGAGTTATTGATATTCCAAAAGAGTATCTGGAAAAGAGACTTTGAACTAAGATCGGGTGAAGAGCTGATTGCGAGGTTGTTCTATCCAAAATTTTTTAGCGATCTTACTGAGCTTTCAGTTTGGGAAGAAACGTACGAATTTTACAGACCAAAGTTCTTCAGTCGCGATGTTGATATTAGAAAGAAGGGATATCAAAATCCTGTCGCAAACTTCAAAAATAATTTTTGGGGAAGCAAAGGTGTTTTGGAATTACCTCGGGGTATACAGCTAAGCATGAAATTTGGTCTGTTTAGAAAACAAGCTGAAATCTTCCTTGGGGAGAATGATTTGCTTGTTTCCATCCTGAGCAGATTTTCTTTTAAAGAGAGAAGCGAAATAATTATTAATAAAAGATCTGAAATTATTGATGAACATCCCTGGATAATAATGCTGGCATTTTATCTTGCTCAACTGAGAAAAAGAAATTCAGCAGCGGGGAGTTAGTGATGAATAAGAAGGAAAGCAATGGCTGAAAAGAAAAAGTTTCTGTTAAGAATTGACGAAAACATTCACGCCGCTCTTGAAAAATGGGCGGCTGATGATTTAAGAAGTATTAATGCACAGATTGAATACTTGCTTACTCAGGCCCTCAAAAATTCAAATAGATTAAAAACTTCAGGCAGTACCGAACCAGCCAATCCTCCGCAAAATGAACCGGGAGGCAATTAAATTTCATTTTCGCTTTCTTGTTGAACCGCCAAGACCAAGCACACCTAAAATTCCTCTTGCCAATTCTCTCACAACAGTATTACCAATCTGCTTTGTTGTTGAGCTTGTTAATACTTTTTCAAAGGTGCTTTTTTCTTCTTTCGGTCTTCCACGAGGCTGTTTTGGAGTTTCGTACTTCGGTAAAGTAAGCTCCTTATCTTTCGTTGATACTTCAAGCTTTCGATTTAACAATTCATAAGCGCTTTCTCTGTCTATTGTTTCATTATATTTTGAGACAAGTCGTGAGCCTCTGACCAATTCATCGATTTCATTATCGGAAAGAATGTCCATTCGCGATTGAGGGGCCCTAAGTAGAGTTGCCGCAAGTGGAGTGGGAGATCCCTTCTCGTTCAATGCAGTGATTGCTGCCTCACCAATTCCAAGCGATGTTAATAGCTCATCCGTTTTATAATATTCAGACATAGGATAATTCTCAGCGGTAAGCTTTATCATCTGCCTGTCTTTTGCTGTGAATGCTCTGAGTGCATGCTGGACTTTTAATCCAAGCTGCGAAAGAACACTAGCAGGAACATCTGTTGGGTTTTGTGTGCAGAAGAAAATTCCCACACCCTTCGAGCGAATTAATTTGATAATAGTTTCAATTTGCTCTAGTAAAGCTTTAGAAGCCTCCTTAAAAATTAAGTGTGCCTCATCTACAAAAATTGCCAGCTTAGGCTGAGGAAGATCACCTTCTTCAGGAAAAGAAGAATAAATTTCTGCGAGAAGCGAAAGCATAAATGTTGAAAAAAGTTTTGGTCTATCCTGCAGATCAACCAGGCGAAGAATTGAAATAACTCCTCTGCCTTGTTCATCAATTCTAACTAAATCCTCAACCTCAAAAGATTTTTCACCGAAGAATTTATCCGCCCCTTGCTGCTCAAGTTCAACAACTTTACGAAGTATTGTTCCAACAGATGCGGTTGATATTGACCCGTAGTGCTTTTCAATTTCCTGTTTTCCTTCGTTGGAAATGAATTGAAGCACCCGCTTGAAATCTTTTAAATCAAGCAGGGGCAATTTTGAATCGTCACAGTATTTAAAGATAAGCGACACAAGGCTTGATTGAGTATCATTCAACTCAAGAATTTTGGATAACAGAACCGGTCCAAACTCAGAAACAGTTGCACGAAGACGAGTGCCCCCTTCCTCAGAAAGGGAAAGAAGTTCAACAGGAAAACCACTAACGGTATACTGTAAACCTATTTTATTGTGACGCTCTTCAATCTTGGGATTCGACGTCCCAGGCTTTGCAATTCCGCTGAAATCTCCTTTAACATCCATCACCAGAACCGGAATACTTTTGGAAGAAAGCTGCTCGGTGATTACCTGTAAAGTTTTTGTTTTTCCTGTTCCGGTTGCACCAGCTATCAAGCCATGTCTGTTTAGCGTTTTCAGCGGAACATTAACATAAAGATTATTAATGCACTCTCCTTCATAAATTGTCCCGCCGAGAGTTATGTAATCATCTTTGAACGAATATGCGCTTTTAATTTCTTCGATAAATTTTTCTTTTGTGCTCATTGTGATTTTAGTTAATATAGATAAAAATTATTTGCTTAAATTTATTAAATAAAAATTTGTCAATCGAATGAATTGGTATATTGAATTAGTTACTGCTCACCCAATATTAACAGCAATGTTACAGTTTGCTGTTCTCGGCACACTTGGGGACGCTGTTTCTCACTGGATAGTTAAAAGAAAACTTTTTACTCCTTATGATTTTAAAACGCTTATTCTGAAAATTATCGAGTGGTCAATTCTCGCCGTGATGATAAAATATGCGTTCATCGGTTTTCAGGGCTTTGTAGATTCTCTTATCAATCAAAGCTATCTTCCACAACTCAGCGGTATAGGCAGATCTTTTGTTGTTTCAGCTTTGATGAATTTGCAATTTGGATCTTTGCTTGTAATTATGCACAGGTTGATGGATAACCTGATTGCCGGAAACCAAAATTGGAAAAATCTTGATAAAGGATTTTATTCGCTGCTCTGGTTCTGGATACCAGCGCACACAATTACCTTTATTCTTCCGAAAGAATTTCAGATTGGATTAGCCGCACTGTGGTCACTTGCCTTGGGAATAATACTTGGCTTTTACAACAGGAAAGCAACAATTTAAAAATCTTAAAACAATTGGTGAAAGAATGGAAACAAAAACACGCTGCGCCTGGCCATCAGACGATAAATTGATGCTTAAATATCACGATAAAGAATGGGGAGTTCCTCTTCACAACGACAGGAAACTTTTTGAGTTTCTGACACTTGAAGGTTTTCAAGCCGGATTAAGTTGGCGAACGATTCTTTATAAACGTGAAAACTTCAAAAAAGCATTTGACAATTTTGATTTCAATAAAGTGGCAAAGTACGACAGAAGAAAAATTAATTCTCTTCTGAAGGATGCTGGAATCGTCAGGAACAAACTAAAGGTTGAAGGAGCTATTATAAACGCTAAAGCTTTCCTGCAGGTAAGGAAAGAATTCGGAACATTTGATAAATACATCTGGGGCTTTGTTGATGGCATACCAATTCAGAGTAGATTCAAATCGCAAAAAGAACTTCCAGCGAGGACGGAACTATCTGATAAAATAAGTGAAGATTTAAAAAAGAGAGGATTCAAGTTTGTCGGCTCAACGAGTGTTTATGCTCATATGCAGGCAACCGGAATGGTGAATGACCACATTGAAAGTTGTTACAGGTATAAAGAGATTAATAAATTATTAATGAAAAAGCAGAAAGTTATTAATTCAGTTTGAACTTGAATTAGATAAAATAAATTATATATTGGTACGTAAACAATTTCAATTTCAATTAATGGAGGACCGATGAATAAAATTAAACAATTCATTCTTTTAGCAACTTTACTTTTTACAGCTTCTGCGATGGCCCAATTCAAGCCAGCAATTAGTTTTGAGGAGCTGATGATTTCTGCAGAGAAAGACTTTAATCAAGTTCTTGAGGCAAGAAAGTTGGCGGCGATGTACGACTTACCACACACCATTTATCTCTCAGAAGGAATTTTTATTGAAGCAAAAGGAGTTGAAAGCAACCAGGTTGTTTATTCAATTGTTAATGATCTACTACATCCATTCAATAATGGTGAAGTTGCCTTTTGGGAAGAAATAGATGCACGGTTCGATTTATCTGAGGCAAGAATACACTGGGCGAACAGACCCACGCAGAATCCAAAGCTTGGTTACAATTTTTCGGGGCAGGAAAATATGGCAGTTAGTTTTGTCATGGGTCCCGAATCAACAAACGATGCCGTTATGAGTTTCAACTATAATGATGGCTCATTAATCAGCGCAGCATTTATACCTGGTGGTAACCCAAATTTAAGCACACCGATTGAAGCACTGCTTACACCAAACGCCACAATACTAGTGTCAGATCAGCTTACCGATAACATCGTTGAATTCGATACATTAGGTGCATTTATAAGAGTTCTGTTTGGAGGTAACACAGCTATATTAGATAACTGCCGCGGAATAACCCTACGTTCTGGAACAAACACAGTGCTTGCAACACCATCTTCAGGAACAAATCAGGATGCAATTGCAGAATTTGATTTGAACACTGGAAATTATCTCGGCAATTTTATCGCCCCAAATGCTGCACAAATGGATGGGCCGTGGGATATAATATTCCGATCAACAGATTGTCTTGTCTCTGCTCAGGCAAGCAATAACATTGTCAGATATGATTTGAGTGGAAATTATCTTGGTGTGTTTGTTCCTTCAATTCCTTTCCCGGAACAGATTAATACAACATTAAGCAGCAACATTATTGTTGGCAACTTCAGTTCTCCGTCCGGACTATATATTTATGATTCTAACGGAAACCAGCTTAATTATTTCAGTACAGTTACCGGATTACGTGGCTGCATTCAGTTAGGGAATGGAAATTTTATGGTAACAAACGGAACCGGCGTATATGTTTTGGATCAGAACTCAGGCGCATTATTAGCCACACCGATCTCCGGTATTTCTGGCAGGTCACTTCGTGAGTATGATCTTTCAATTGTTCCCGTTGAACTTACTTCATTTACTGCAAATGTTCTTGGCAATAGCGTTGTTTTGAACTGGTCAACAGCAACCGAAGTAAACAACCAGGGATTCGAAATCGAAAAAAGTACTGATGGCATCAGTTTTAATAATGTTGGTTTTGTTCCCGGCTTCGGAACGACAACCGAGCCAAAGAGCTATAGCCATACAGATCAATCTATCTACAGCGGAACGCATTACTACAGACTAAAACAGATTGATTTTGATGGAAGCTTCACATATTCGGGTGTTGTTGAAGCAGAAGTTTCGTTGCCAACAGAATTTTCACTTGAGCAGAATTACCCAAATCCGTTTAACCCCGCAACATCAATAGAGTTTTCGTTGCCGATAGATGCGCAGGTAAGAATTATTGTTTACAATCTCGTTGGAGAGAATATTGCGGAAATTGTCAGCAGTAGTTTTACAGCCGGAACACACAATGTTAATTTTAACGCAAACACATTAACAAGCGGAATATATTTCTATCAACTGGAAGCAACAGGTATAGACGGAAACATATTCTCAAGCATCAGAAAGATGACGTTACTCAAGTAATAAAAATCTCAATATATATTCAAAGCCCCTTTACAAGGGGCTTTTCTATTTTTAAACAACCAGAGTCAGTTCTAAAATTAAATCAAGTAACTAAAAGAGTTGCCGGCCGAAGAGGAACTCTGTTAAAATAAGTATTTAGTTAAAACAGGAAGAATGTAAATTTATTAGCCCCACAATTATTTAGACAATATGCACTCAACAGAAATGATGAATTACCTTGTTGTTGAATGTTTCAGAAGCAAGAAAATTGAAAATTTAATATGAGTTTTCAAGAATTATTTGCTTTCGGTAGACACAAAAGGGTTTGTACATAATAATTTCCGCTCAACACAAAAATATGTTTATCATTTTCTCCGGAATTTATATTTTAGTGCTAAAAAAAATTAGTTAAGCCAATACCGCAAAGAATAGATTATCTGGGGAGTTAATAATTATATAAAGCAACAAATAAATAAAAAGGAGCAGATAATATGAAAGGAAAATTCTTTATTCCAATCTTTCTGGTGTTACTCATCTCAACAACGATATTTAGCCAGCCCGGCTGGATATCTGTAAATTCAGGCACAACAGTTAATTTAAATTCAATTTACTTCGTTGATGAAAATAACGGATTTGCTGTTGGAGAAGCAGGGACTGTTCTCAAAACAACTAATGGCGGGACAAGCTGGACTTCAACAATAACAACACCCGCGGAAAATCTGAATGCTGTGTACTTTTTCAATTTGAACGAAGGTGTCATTGCGGCAAGCGGCGGAGTTATTTTTAGAACAACAAACGGCGGCACAACCTGGAATACAGTAACAACCGGTGTTACGGATAATTTGTTTTCGCTGTCCTTCAGCGGGGCAACAGGATTGTGCGGCGGTTCATCACAAACAATTCTAAAATCTACAAACTCAGGTTCTTCATGGAGTATAATTCAGAATGGATTTTTCGGTGGCGGATTTTGGGGGACATACACAGTGAACGGAAATACAGGTTTTGTAGCGGGCGAAAACAGTATCTTCCAACCAATGCTTGGTAAAACGACTGACGGAGGTACTAACTGGGATTTTTACCCGTTCTATCTTAACAACAACGAGGGGAAATTGTATGACGTACATTTCTTTGATGCAAATAACGGAATTACTGCAGCGGCAGTTTGGGAAGGCTCTGGTGCGGTTTCAAGGACTACTGACGGAGGCAGTAACTGGAGTTCTTCTATATTTGGACAAGCTTTCTTTGGACTGCATTTTCCCACAGGTACAGTTGGTTATGTTGTTGGAATGAGCGGTGGTATTTACAAAACAACCAACAGCGGACTTAGCTGGACGAGCCAAACCAGCGGCACCAGCCAGACATTAAACGATGTATTTTTCGTAAATGATTTCACCGGATTTGCTGCAGGAGAGAACGGGGTAATACTAAAAACAACAGACGGTGGAGTCCCTGTTGAGCTAACATCTTTCACCGCAAATGCACAAAAAGACAGGGCTGTGTTGAACTGGACGACTGCAACAGAAACAAACAACCAGGGTTTTGAGATTCATCGAGAAGTTTATCCCGCAAACAGCGGGACCCAGAATGACGATGATTGGCAAAAGATAGGCTTCGTTCCGGGCTTTGGAACAACAACAGAACCGAAGAGTTACATCTACACAGATCAATCAGTAACCAGCGGAACATATTATTACAGGCTGAAGCAAATTGATTTTGATGGAAGCTTCACATATTCGGGAGTTGTTGAAGCAGAAGTTTCGTTGCCAACAGAATTCTCACTTGAACAGAACTATCCGAATCCATTCAACCCGGCAACAACAATAGAGTTCTCACTGCCTGTTGATGCACAAGTAAAAATAAGTGTATATAATCTTGTGGGAGAAAAAATAGCAGAAGTCATCAATAAGGATTTTACGGCGGGTAATCATAAAATAGAATACAACGCGTCACAGCTAACAAGCGGAGTATACCTGTACAAGTTGGAAGCAGCAGACGTGTCTGGGAATAATTATAATTCTGTAAAGAAGATGACGTTGCTGAAGTAAAAAACCAAGTTAATAATAAGAAAGCCCCAATTCTCGGGGCTTTTCTATTTTAAATCATCGTGTGTAATCACTCAGTACAAATTCTTCACCAGCCACTTATGAAGCGGCAGCATATCTTTAAATATTTTATAAATAATATCCACAGCTTTACCACCGCTGATTACTTTAAAATTAGAACTTTCAAACCAGGCATAAATTCCTTCGTACAATAAATAGCCGGGATAAAGGGTGTTTGTGCCATAACCCTTCGGAGTTTTCTTAAATTTTTTTCCGCCGATCGTGTATCCCTTCTTTTCCAGCGATCTTATTATCTGGTGAAGTTCTTTTGCGGAAGCAGAATTAGAAACAACATCACGATACTTTTTTAGTAGCTGCGGAGGGAACATATAAATTCCAAGTCCCACACCAAAATGTTTTGGTTCAAGATGAAAATAGAAACCGCTTGCATCCATCTTCTTCATTTTACCATTCCAGAAATAAAGACCGGCATTTGTCTTATATGGAGTTTTATCTTTGCTAAAGCGAACATCCCTGTGCAATCGGAAAATAGATTTATCAACTTTCGGAATTGCAACAATATCGGGATCGATATCCTGTAGCTTATCACCCATCTCAACTACAAACTGAATACATGGCTCAAGAAAATCTGAATTATATAAATCACGGTTAGCTTCAAACCATTCGCGACTGTTGTTTTTA
This sequence comes from uncultured Ignavibacteriaceae bacterium, assembly GCA_964559565.1. Classification (GTDB taxonomy): domain Bacteria; phylum Bacteroidota; class Ignavibacteria; order Ignavibacteriales; family Ignavibacteriaceae; genus IGN2. The sequence goes on from CAZLJI010000005.1 coordinate 17,902, forward strand.
GATAGTTTGCTAAGAAAGGCGGTGGTTTTTTTAGGGAAATATTTTAACGGCGCAGCCATCAGGACTCCATAAACAGTTATAACTTTAAAATTAAAATGCACTCTTAATTTAATAAGATGAACATAAAAATAAAGCTTTAAACATGACATAGTTAGCTGATATCGCAGCCATCGAGACAATAACCAAGGTTTTGAATTAATCGAATATTTGCTAATTTAAATCAGGCATAACTAAAAACATTCTCGCAATTGAGATCTCACTTAGTGAGGCGGTAATATTTTTCCGTCAGATGGGATCAAATATTTTTTCTCATAACATCTGATAAAAATCCATCCGGATAAACTTTCCGGCCCTGTTAATAGTTGTTCGTTTTAATAAAAACCGAAATTATAAAACGGAGGCACAATGAAAGTTTTTTCAATCCCTTCTCTCTTTACTCTTCTTCTTAGCGTTCATTCATTTGGTCAAATTACAATAGACTACTCTAGCTTTGAGTTTGGCTCTCTCAATGGCTGGACATTTGTAAATGGTTCAGAAACTAACAAGTGGCATATCGGTGGCGCTGAAAGTTACTATGACCCGTTTTCAAGAGTTGGCGTTTATATTTCTTCGGATGGAGGAACTAATTATGGATACAACAACAACTCATCATCTATTGTTCATGCGTATAAAGATATTTTAATCAACACGGTTAATGATGATATGGTTCTTACATTTAAGTTAAAATCTTTTGGAGAACAATCCGCAGATAATTTTAGTGCATATATTCTGACGGACTTCAGTACGCCACAGGCCGGTGTTGAGCTGGATGAACAATTTAAAGTCGGATATGATGAATATAGCGGCGATGATTACTGGCGAGGATATAAATTCGGGATAAAAAGAAATAGTGTTCCCGGCAATTATTTAAGATTGGCATTTACGTGGAAGAATGATGGTAATGGCGTTGGAGAATCACCAGCAGCAATTGACAACATAAGACTTTCAGAATTGAATTTAACTTTCGGTAGCTGGGCTCAAAAAACCAGCGCCCCTCCGAGATATTACGGCGCATCGGTCTCTTCCGGCTATTCTATTTTTACTTTAGGGGGTGATTATACGGGCTCTGGCAATGGCACATGGCAATTTAGGGAGTTTGATATTCCCGGCAATACCTGGAATGATATGCCAACTCTTCCTGAAGCAGTAAGATTAAACGAAGGAATAAAATTTGATGGGAATATATATAGCATTGGCGGATTTAATGATAATTCCTCAGAACCGACTGATGAGATATATAAATTCAGCTTGAAAAATTTAAGCTGGTCACCAGCCGCAGCATTCCCGAAAAAAATATTTTATCATCGTCTCGGCCTACACGATTGGAACACGCTCTACTCTGTCGGTGGTTCCGATGAAACGAGCACATTATTAAACAATGTGTACTTTCTGGAAAAAGGATCGAATACATGGCAGGAAGCCACCCCATTACCCGGTGAGGGAAGAGCAGATGGAGCTTTTACATTCCTGGATATTTCGTCAATTCTATTTACCAATACTGTTGCCGTATATATTGGTGGATTTACTAACAGTGCTAATTCACCTGTTCAGGTGGATAGTGTGTTTGTTGGTGTAATTGATTCGACCAATCCTGCTAACATAACATGGGAAACGAGGTCTAATTTCCCAGGCGGGCCTCGGGCCAGGCTACGAGCTTTTCAATGGGGACAAAATACGCTTATGGTAATTGGAGGGGCTACAGGACAGGATTTTAGTGTCCTATTTAACGATGTCTGGTTATATGATGTTCTAGAAGATCAATGGACTCAGCTCAGCAATTTTCCATTAGAACTTTGTGCTTATTACGGTGGAAGTGAAAGATTAACTGATAATATCTGGTCTGCAGTCGTTACGGGAGGAGTTAAAAATGGTCCGCTTCTTTCCGATTTAACATACGCTTTTTATGATACGCTTGCTACCGTAACTTCTGTTGAAGTAATAGACAACTTAACTCCTGAAAATTTTATTCTATCACAAAACTATCCAAATCCATTCAACCCGAACACCACAATTCAATTCTCACTTCCCGAACAATCATTTGTGAAGTTGGAAATATTTAATACGCTTGGAGAAAAAGTAACAACACTTATTTCTGAAGAATTGAATGCAGGCGTTTATAAATATGAATGGAATGCACCCAATCTTCCAAGCGGTGTTTACTTATACAAAATGCAGACGACTAATTTCTCAACAAGCAAAAAAATGATATTATTAAAATAACGGAGGCACAGTGCTTAAATATTTTTTTCTCTTTACGATTGGATTATTTAGTATTCAATCATCACCGCAAGGCTGGGTGCAGACACAAACAACACCAATTGGTGGCGGAGTGACAGACTTACTTGTTCGTAGTAATGGTGATATTCTTGCAACAGTCGGTTCATTTAACTGGCCCAGTGTAGCCGGAGGAGTTAGAAAATCTACTGACGGCGGACAGATATGGCAGAATGCTGCCAGCGCATTTAATGGGCGAACAATCGAAGAAGCGTTTGATGGGAATCTTTACGCAAGTATCTGGTTCTATCCGCAGAACGAAGGTCTATATCGTTCGACAGATGGAGGAAATACCTGGGGTAGTCCAATTTATTCTGTACTCTCAGGCAACAATATTTTTTCTATTGCCATAAAACCAGGGAGCCCAAACTATTCAATATTTGCAGGGACAAGAAATGGGGTAATGCGGTCAACTGATTCAGGCGCATCATTTCAAAGCGCTAACAACGGAATTCCTTCTAACAGTTGGGTAAGAGATTTGGAGATAGATTCATCAGGAATAATAGCTGCCGCAACTACAAACGGATTGTTTACTTCTACAAATAATGGAGACTTATGGGAACGGGCGATCGGAATTCCAGCGTCCGATACAACGGTTACACTATTATTTGATTATCCTCTGTCAACCCAGGATGGTGACGACCCGCGGTTATATACAGGAAGCGGGAACGGATCTATATATCAGTCATTTTTTGAGAGTAGGTATTTATCGGCAGTCATATTAACAATATTTGGTGACGGAGAAGTTGCTTCAATATTTGGTGTTTATCTCTTTTCAGAAAGTAAAAAAATGAATGCTGTTGCAGTATATCCGGCAGGAAGTGATGTTGGGGGTGTTTACGTTACCAACGATACGAGAGCAGGATTTGTAAAAGAGAATGATGGACTTCCATCAAACCCAAAAGTTTCAGCACTTTCAGGAAGAGTTGTTCAAACGCGGGTTAGTGAAGAAGTTGAAATGTATGCCGGTCTTTATGAAAACACCAGCACAGGAGCTAAAATTTATAAACGAACATTTACAGTTGGTGTTGAAAATATCAGCTCAGAAATTCCGTCCAATTATAGACTCGAGCAAAATTATCCCAATCCATTCAACCCAAGCACAACAATTCAGTTCTCACTTCCCGATCAAGCGTATGTGAGGCTGGAAGTGTTCAACACACTCGGAGAAAAAATCACAACACTTGTTTCAGAAGAAATGAAAGCCGGGAATTATAAATATGAATGGAATGCAGAAGGACTGCCAAGTGGAAGTTATTATTATAAATTAACGGCCAATGATTTTACTCAGACAAGAAAGTTAATATTGTTGAAGTAACTTACTTTAAGGAGGCGGTTTCCCTGCATTCTTTGTTTGCTGATGTAGGGATTTTTTATTTTAAATAAATCATCTTTTTTGTTTGGAAGTACATTAGTTCTGAATTTATTTTAGAACCTCTCAATCTAAGCTGATAGAAATAGATACCGCTTGATAAGTTGTAAACACTTCCGCCGGAGGCGGATCCTCCTTTGGCTGAGAATTCAACTTCATATTCTCCTGCTGCTTTATACTCATCCACAAGAGTAGCTAATTCATTTCCAAGAACATCGTACACTTTTAAACTAATATTACCGCTTGTCGATAACTGATAACCGATCACTGTTCTTGAATTAAACGGGTTTGGATAATTCTGAAATAAAATAAAATCTGCTGGAAGGGGAATTTCTTTTTCTACCTCAACGAGGCTCGGATCAAGCTTTAATATCGCTCCATTTTCTCCAACAGCATAACCTGTTCTTGCATCAGTGAACTGAAGATCGTAAACCACAGAGCTATCCGGGGTATCAAATTCTTCCCAGGTTGCACCTCTGTTTGTTGTTCGTAAAAATTTATAGCCAGAAGCTGACCACCCCTCATAGTAGGTCCTGAAATCAAGTTTAAACGATAAGCCAAAAAATGGAAGCTCTTTATAGATCCAGTTAATACCAGAATTCGTTGTTTTTAAATCAGCAATTGGAAACAATCCTTCGGGATCGCCGGAGAGGGTAATAGCATTTAATGAATCCAAAATAAAAACATCAAAAACTTCATCTGCACTAATACCCTGCGCACTCCAATTTAAACCAGAGTTTGTTGTAAGCCAGACAACGCCGGCAACATCAATACGTCCGCCGCAAGCATATCCAAACTGTTGATTATAAAAATTGAATCTATAAACCGGGAAAGCAGAGATCATATTTGAATCTATATCAACTTCCACCCAGTTATTTCCGCCATCAGATGTTCGTGCAATATATGAACCCCCGACAAATCCATTCAGCGAGTCATAGAAGAAAATAGTTCTGATCAGTTTAGATGAGTCGGGAAAATCTTCGGCAGTCCATTCATCTCCGCCATTTGTAGTTTTTAGAATTACTGAAGTAAAGGGGAACTCGTCTTTTAATGTTAATGCCCAGCCGTTGTTTTTGTCGACAAAAAAGATATCCATTATGAAAGTCTGAACCGTACTGTTTTGAATATTCCAGCTATCACCGCCATCAGTTGTGCGGATTATTGTTCCCGCCTCGCCTGCAGCCCAGCCAGTAAGACTATCGACAAAACAAAGATATCTGAGAGTTATATTAACCGGTGATTGAAGTTTCTGCCATGGTTGTATTTGTGCTAGGGATGAATAGGTAAAATTCATCAGAACGCAAATTGATATAATTAAGAAATACATTCTTATCATACTTCAGAAAATACTCAGGCTTTGATTTACTGATGCAAAACTTAGCCAGAATATCTGAAACATGATACATTATTATACATACAGCAAAAACTGCAAGAGTATTTACTTTACAGCCAAATCTATTGTTAGTTGTTCTTTATCCTGTATGTAAGCTTTATAAAATATTTCACACATACGACTTACTCTTTTGCTCTCATCAAACCTGATTGCTTGTTTGATTGCAAAAATTCCTCGCGAGTCCTGAATTTTATACAGCGAGAGTGCCGCAAGAATTCTTAATTCTTCTGATTGACCATTATGAAGAATATCAAGCAACTTGACAACGCTTTTACCACAACATAGCTCGCCGAGCATATATGTGCATCCTGCCCGCAGCCCGAGGTTTTCAGTACTGATTCCTTGCAGCAAAGTTTGTATGCATGCTTCCTTAGTGGAAGAGGTCTGTTCAGCCGTTTCCTGTGGTAGAATCCGGAATGAGAGAAGCAGGAGTAAGGAAACCGCGAAAAGTGTAGAATGTCTTTTCATGGTGCGCTCCTTTTGTTTCTATTTTTGTTACATAGAAAAGATAATCTTTAAAATGCTGCAACGGGACTGATTTTGTACAGAAGGAGAATAATGATTTTGAGTATCCTTTTTTAATGTTAAGAAATTGTGATGTTGAACAAAAGAATCCCGCCAATTCTCGACAGATTTTGCAAATCAAAATACTTTTATGAATTTTTCATCAAGAAAAATTTTTTCAATTAGTCATTTAATGGAGGTTATGTGAAAAAGTACTTTGTTATCCTTTCGCTGATGATTCTCGCATCAGTCTTTTATGCTGGCAAATTGACAGATGACCGCGCAAAGGCTCTCTTGCAAACAATAAAACTTTCTGAAGATAACGCAAAGAATACTATCTTCTCCGACATATCTTCAAAATCATTTTATGTCCCCGGTATAAGAGAATTAAAAAGTGTTGCACTTAATGATCGGGCGGCACAAGTTGAGGTCGTTGGGAAATATGTGAAAGATTTTACTGCTTCAGAAGATTTCAAGAAACGATATGCCGAATATCGGGAATCAAGAAAACCTTCTCCTCCTGAAAAACCAAAAACTGCAGCAGAGTTAAAAAAGGAATACAAAAGAGATCTTGAGAAAAGTCTTGAAGAAATGAAGACAGCTAAATCTCAGGCGACAGTCGATCAGAAAGCAATGTACGATGAAACAATTAAAATGCTCGAAGGCCAGTTGAAGGAAATTGACAATCCGGATAATCCGATGTTCAGTCCAGATATGGATAAATATTCTCAAATGGGATATGATCAGCAAATGGACCAGCATAAAAAAGATATTGCTGAATGGGAAGCAAAGTATCCCGTTAATAATCCAAAGCCCCTAATTAAAACCTGGCTGGAATCATTTCTTGAACAATCAAAGGATGTTGATTTTAAGGCTCAGACAGCAATCGATGAAAAGGGAAGAACTTTGTTCGCAAAGCAGGAGTACGAACGCAAAAGTAATTTTTGGAAATTGTGTTTTAGAGCTGGAAAAGAAACAACAGAAGCCGGACGGAAGTTTGCGCAAACCTGGCTGGGTGAGTTAAAGTAGTTTTTATAAAGAACCGTATTAAAACAACAGGGATACATCCAACATATCCCTGCTTTCGATTACAATCCAGTTCAATTATTTATTAATACGCTCAGAAGCTTGCTAAATATTCTGTTCCATGAAGCTTGTGATATGTGTAGTATAAATTTTTACAAACCGTGGCCACCTTTTCGTTGTCATCAAAAACAGCAACACCTCTTAAACGATAAATTCCAATTGGATTGCCAAGCTCGTACAATGCGACTGCCGCAGCTATTCTCTCTTCGTTGGTTTTACCGTTGTTAAGAAGTTTCAGAAGAGGAACCATTGCTTTTGATGCGTCATCACTTTCAAGATAAGACTCATTTATCAGGTCATACATAACAAGTGCTGAGCTGGTATGTAAACCAGCATTGTCTGACTTGATTCCCACGGTAAGATTATCAACAATTGCAGATTTTTTTTCTGCAGGGAATTCGGATACTTGTGCTGACAGAGTATGCACAACAAGAAGCGCGAACAAGAGTGTCATTATTGTTTTCATTGTCTGCTCCTTTTGAAATGTTTATAAGTTTTTTATTTCAGGAAAAAGATAACCTTATAAGACACTCTGCGCACTCTAATAATGAAGAAGGGATGAATAATTTTAAGGGAGGAAAAATAATGGACATATTTAAGATAAAACGTAATGACCAAAATCCACCAATTGGAGTAACACTTCAATATTCAGATGGAACACCGATTGACTTAACAAATGGAAGCGTCTTTT
>CAZLJI010000005.1:25270-32530 GCA_964559565.1 uncultured Ignavibacteriaceae bacterium
GTGGTTAACACCAGACCACCTTTTATAAGAATAATGTTGGTTAAAGTTTTAAACGAACGTCATTTCATCAATATCATCTTTTTCATTTCAGTAAAACCCCCGGCATTTAATCTGTAAAAATAAATTCCACTTGAAAGTCCGGATGCATTAAAAGTTACCTCATAACTTCCTGCGGGCTTTTGTTCGTTGACGAGTGTTGCCACATCGTTTCCAAGTACATCATAAACTTTCAATAAAACATTCGCGATACTGATTATTTGATACTTGATACTCGTAGAAGGATTAAACGGATTAGGATAATTCTGATGTAATACGAAATCATTAACAAATAATTCCTCATCCTGAGTGTCTGTCGGCGTGTTCATAAACATATACTTTAAGAGCATTGCACCCGCAGCTTTAATTACCTCACTGCAGTAATCCATGTCATAATTTGTAATGACATCATTCACAGTGTGATAGTATGGGCTGAACTGGTTTTCCTCAAAATAAAGCGGAGGGAATCCTTTCTCATAAAAAGGATAACTATCGGAATACTGATTTTGTGACCCCGTTACACCAGTTATTAAAGTAAACTGGTTTGTAACATCTTTTGCGATGTTCAGCAAATTAGTAAAGCCGGAATAATAATTAATGCTTACACTTGCCTGTTCAAGTGGTAGAGTGTTATGACTTATCATATCGCAGTTTATCATCAAACTTATATCCATATCTTCATTAACAGCTTTTTGTGCATAATGTTCGCACCCGGCATCGCCATACAGCATTAATTCTTCGGCTGCAAAAGCAATGAATTTTATAGTTGCTTCAGGCTGATGGCCTGATTCCATAATTACTCTTGCAAACTCAAGTGCAGCAGAAGTCCCGGTTGCATTATCATCTGCACCGGGTGCATTTGTCATTGGTGAGCCGTAAGCAAATGAATCATAATGCCCACCGATGATGTAGACTTCTTCGGGTCTTGTTGTTCCGGGAATAGTTGCAATTATATTAACCTGTAGAGTAGTCGAGCCACCACCGTAACTGGTTGTGCACATAAACGAATCTCGCTCGACATCGGTAAATCCTAAAGAGGTAAATCTGTCATGTAGCCAGTTAGCTACATCATACCGGTTATTGTTAAGCATAAAACGTGTTTGGAAATCCTGTAGGGTTTGAATTACATATTTCACAGAATCGGGTTCAACTCTTGAAATAATAGAGGTGATAAGCGAATCAATATTAGTTTGTGCCATTACTGTTGTACTGAAAGAACCAGAGAAGAGAATAATAAATAAAAAAGTAAAAATTGGTTTGCGCATTGTAGTTCCCCGAATAACTGAGTGAAAATGCAAATAAAATTAATAATCTTATTTTCACTGTAAATATAAACACCCGGGTTATTCAGAAAAACCCACCTTTTAGTTTTTAATTGAGCCCCACAAAGTGAATTTATTAATTTTGACTATCGTATTTAGTTTTGAAGTATTGGATTAAAAACTTCAGGGAGAATTCATAATGTATAATCAGAACAACTTGCTTTCCGCTGCTTTGGGTTCATTGGAATATCTTTTTAATCTTAACCAGCACGATAGCACATTAATCTTAACTGACTCTTATAGTATCCCAATAGCGGATGCTTTCAAACTAGCTGTTGCTGAAAAGGGTGGCAGCGTTGAATTATACGAAATAAAAAACGATGATCGTCCTCTTAATGAAATTCCCGCAGAGCTTGAAAAACTTTTGCCTGGAAAATCTATAGTGCTGAATATCATTAAAGCCTTTCCTGAAGAAATATCATTCCGAATAAAATGGATATTTAAAGTGGAGGAAAACAAAAAGATAAAAATGGGGCATATGCCAGGTATAACGGAAGACATGATGCTGCGTTCTGTTAATGTTGATTTCTTTGCTATGAAATCAACAGCCGATTTACTTATTAGCGCACTGAAAGGCGCAGAGCTACTTCACATAACTACCGATGCGGGAACTGATTTATTGCTTGGTGTTAAGAACAGAATATTTACTGGCGATATTGGAGTAATTGCAGGCGAGATGTGCAATCTTCCTTGCGGAGAAATTTACTGTGCACCTCTTGAAACCGAAGCTGAAGGTGTAGTAGTGTTTGATGGAAGCATTGGTGATCTTGGTCTGCTGACAAGTCCTTTAAAAGCTTTTCTGCAAAAGGGAAGAGTAATAATGTTTGAAGGCGAAGATCGGGAGCTTGTAGAAAGAATAACAATGCTTACTAATGTTGATGATGAAGCAAGGGTAATAGGTGAGCTTGGGATAGGGATTAATCCCGGTGCTCGCATCACTGGAAATATGCTCGAAGATGAAAAAGCTCTCGGCACCGCTCATATCGCTTTAGGAAATAATGCAGACTTCCCGGGCGGAGGAAAAAACAATTCACAAATTCACAGAGACTTTTTGTTTCATCGTCCCACAATTGAAGCTTCTTATTCTGACGGAACTAAAAGGACCGTGATGAGAGATGGGAATATTGGTATTGGATGACATTGGAAAATTGGCAGGACTTTACAAATCCTACCAATTTAATTATTCTATCATTGGATATACTTGAAATCTTTATCTAATAAAATCGTTCAGATCAAGCATGTCAGAAACAGAAAGAGAGCCATCGCTTGATTTCAGTGTAAATGCAGGGTTATCAGTTTTCTCGCTCAAATATTTTTTCATACTTCTGAACATCCCGCCGGGGAAAATTTTATATGTAGCGAATAGTGCGGTCTTTATTCCTTTAAGAGTTGGGAGTCTTTTAACAAAATTTATCCACTCATTATCTGTTCGTGAAAATAAAATACCGTTTCTTCCTCCGCTGAGCAGCAAGTAATCTGCACCTTCCAGCTTTTTAGGTTCAAAGTTATTAATCGGGATAAGCTCAGCAGCAAGTCCTCTGTTAAGCAGGAAAGCGGCTATTTCCTCACCAAATTTTTTTGTGGTGCTGTTTTTGTTCTCAACGATTATTAATGCCTTTTTCATAATATAACTCCTTTTTAATTGCTGGCAGAAAACTAAAAAGGCTGGAAGAGTTTTTCTATGAATATATTATGTGCGGAAGTTTTTGGTGATAGATCGTATATAAGAGCAGTCAAGTTTAATAAGTGAGTGTTCTGTCGAAAACATATCGTAAATATTATTGTGTGATGTATTATTCACTCACTGTATAAAATATCTTTACCGTTGCACTTCATTTTTTAAAATCAGAGAACATAAATCAATTCATCACTCTTGAAGACCGCTCATCAGTTATAACTGAAATGGCACTTCACTTGTATATTGTGCCTGTGTAAATTTCATAACCATAAATTAAAAGGAATTGCTACAATGAAGAATCTGTCAATAACTATGATAATCGCATTTGTACTTTTCACATCCGTATACGGGCAGGAGAAGACCGGCGAAAAAAAATGGACGATCGATCCGGAAACAGGAGACACAATCTATACTGAATCCGTAATCATCTCAGAGACCGAAGACATTACCCCTCGCAACAGTATGATAATCATTAACCCTCTCAAGTTTTTACTTTTTTATAATATTTCATACTTTCATAAAATAGGCGATGGTGCTGCAATTGGCGGAGGTATTCAGTTTCCTACACCAAAAGATATAAGCGGGTTTGGTGTAAATGCAGAAGTCCGGCTTTATCCTACCGGGAAAAATCTGCGGGGCTTTTATTTTGCACCGAACGTTTCTTATAACAGCTTAACAGATGATGATGACGATGAAACAGTTTCGATAACTTCTGTGGGCGGATTGGTAGGCTGGCAATGGTTTCCAGGTGACCAGTTTGCGATTGGTCTCGGTATCGGGATTGATTACTACTTCTTTTCCGGTAATGATGAAAGCTTTGATGAATATGACGGCTTCGCGCCCGCGTTAAGGTTCGATATCGGTTACGCCTGGTAAATGTAGCCGAATTGATTTTTTTAATCATTCTGAGTAAAGCGAAGAATCTGAGGTGTCATTTCGGATTCCGATCCGGAATCTAATAATTTGTAACAACTGTTGTTTATTTTAATTTGTTAATTAAATGGAGCTTAAAATGTTCTATAAAAAAGATTCAAGTAATTACAGGCAGCCACTCGATGGCGTAACGTACAAAACACTGACTCACGGAGATAAAACGCTGCTCAGCGAGTTCCGACTTCAAAAGGGTTATTCAATTCCAATTCACAAGCACCCACATGAGCAGACGGGTTACATGGTTTCCGGACGTATGACATTTACACTTGACGGCAAAGACTATGAAGCCGAAGCAGGCGATAGCTGGAATGTCCCCGGAAATGTTGAGCACGGTGTAAAAGTACACGAAGATTCAATAGTGATCGAGGTCTTCTCTCCGGTAAGAGAAGATTATTTACCGTAACGGAAAATTTTAAGAAATAAATACTTGTCGGCCCTTGGCGGATTGACAGGAAAGACAGCATTTAAAGTGCCGGTTCAACTCCCTTCCAAAGAAGTAAAACAAAACTTTATAATACCGTCAAGCCACTCATATAAACTGTTCTGTAATTCGTTTCTCTCTCCGCTATTTTTAATATTAAAAAGGAGTTGTAATGCGTACTTCAATAAAATTTGCCATAATGGCAATCCTGTTTTGCTTTTTATTCATCGCGTCCCGCCTTGCAGCACAGGAAATAACCAAAGAACAAAAAGAGGAAACAATTAACAACCTTGCCAAACTTCTGGAAGACAATTACGTTTTTCCGGATGTTGGTAAAGACTGTGCCGCTCACATAAAGGATAAATTAAACGACGGCAGTTTTGATAGTGTTTCAGATAAAAAGGAACTGGCAGAAGTTCTTACAACCGAACTGCAGAGCATCAGCAAGGATAAGCATATGCGAGTCCGGGTGCCGGGCGGAATGATGCCGCAGGACGAATCATCCAATCCTCTTCTTGAACAGTATAAATTTATAAAAGAGAGAGGAGAACAAAATTTCGGATTCAGAAAAGTTGAAATGCTTGACGGCGGTATCGGGTATATTGATCTGAGGGGATTTGCTAATTCTGATAAAGCATATGAAGTTGCAGTTCTTGCAATGAAGTTCATTAAAAATTCTAATGCAGTGATTTTTGATTTAAGAAAGAACCACGGTGGAAGTCCCGAGATGATAAAATTTATTCTCAGCTACTTCTTCGATAAGCCAATGAAAAAGTAGACGGAGTTAAAATGTCAGACGTTCCGCTGTTTGTACTTACAAGCAGCGAGACTTTTTCAGGCGGCGAAGAATTCATTTACAATGTCCAGACCCAAAAACGCGGACTCATTATCGGCGAAGTTACAGGCGGCGGGGCTAATCCCGGCGGTATGTTTCCCGCAGGAAATGGTATTGCGGTTTTTATTCCCACGGGAAGAGCCATCAATCCGATTACCAAAACCAATTGGGAAGGAGTCGGAGTAAAGCCAGATATCGAAATCCCCAGAGATGATGCGTTGGAAAAAGCAATTGCGCTTGCAGGTGCAGAAGCGGAAAAATACAGGCAGAAAATTTTAGATACTGCTGCCGAAGAGTTTGAAAATCTGTTCGCTGATCTTAACGCGGCAGAAGCGATGTATGATAAGAACCACGATGAAGCAGAAGAAAAAGTTTACAATTCGCTGGAGACAGTGTTGAATAAGAATTTAATCGGTGAACCAGATATTAATGTGCTGGGTTATGAATTTCTTGGCGACAAGAAAACAGCACTGGCAATATCCATATTTAAATTTAACACGGAAAAATTTCCGGAATCATCAAATGTATGGGACAGTCTCGGAGAGGCATATATGATTAATGGTGACAAAGAGCTTGCAATAAGTAATTATAAAAAATCACTTGAGTTGAATCCGGACAATGAAAACGCTGAACAGATGATTGCAAGAATGCAAAGCGTTAATTGAAAAATTATCTGCCGTGTCATAGTAAGTCCTTCGTTTTACTATGGACAAACTTCGTTAAGAATTTCTTTGTGTCAGTCCAGCTTAAAAATAATAGGTATTGCCACTTCAACTTTAACAGGGATACCACCTTGTGTCGCCGTTGTAAATTTAGACTGAAGTACAGCATCGCCGGCAATTTCATCTAATCCGTAGCCAAGTCCCTGTAAAATCTTTGTGCTGTCGACAGTGCCCTCTTCATTTACATACGCAAGCACATATATTTTTCCCTCTATATTATTCTTCTGTGCTTCTTCGGTATAGTAGAGCCTGGCCGATATTTCAGCAATACCACCGATTGGTTCAGGCATTACTTCAACCGCAATAAAGTAAGTTGTATCATCTGTTGCCCGGGTTGGAATTTCCGGCTGGCAAAAAATTGTTAGCGGAAATAGCGAAACTAAAAGAAGCAAAAGTAATTTGATCATAACTTCCTCTTCAAAAGATTTTTAAAATTTCTCTGAAATAATACATCTCCTGGAAATAAATTTTGTGTGCCACCTCTATATCACCTAACGTAAAAACACAGGTGGGAAACATAAAATCTTATTTCATCAGTATCATTTTTTTTGTTTCTGAAAAACCTCCGGCCGTCATCTTATAAAGATATATTCCGCTTGGCAGACCTTGCCTACCGGCAGGCAGGTTCCGGACGTTGCCGGAATGACTGCTCGTGTTGAACTCAACTTCATAACCGCCTGCTTGTTTGTATTCATTAACAAGTGTTGCAATTTCATTTCCAAGAACATCATAAACTTTCAGTGTCACCTCACTGCTCACCGGTAATTGATAACTGATTACCGTGCTCGGATTAAACGGGTTTGGATAATTCTGTTTGAGCTCGTACACCGCCGGCATTTCACTTTGATGATCCACGGATGTAACGCCACTGCCTGTCATTTTATGAATTGTTCCTCCATATCCAACAGCCCAGCCCATCTGACACTCATTTAAATTATCAGGGAAGTCCATATGAGTTAGGGTTAACGACGCAGTATATTCATCAACCCAACTTATTCCGTCATCAATACTGTGAAATATTTTTTCACCACGGATATACCAAAAATCATTACCAGCACTTTCTATTCCATTTATATTTCCTGCGCCGGGTACGGAGTGAGATTGGAAAGTTACTCCTCCGTCCGTTGATCTGCTCATTGATGTGCTTGCTGCCAGACCGATACCGCTGGAATTAATAAATAGTGAGAAAATATAAATTCCTGCGCCCGGTGTTTCATGCTCATTATATGTTAGTCCTCCATCGGTAGAGCGGAAGATTGTAGTAAAACTCGTTCCCCAATAAATATTGGGCATAGATACCTGGAAAGAATTAT